>JANODS010001107.1:0-1440 GCA_031412835.1 Acidobacteriota bacterium
GAAGATCAAGGCATCTTCGAAGTCGAAAGCTATCTCCGGCATCGCGGTAGTCAGTTCGTCGACCGCTTCGACGCCAACTCGTACCTCTACATCACGAAGGCCATGGACCTGTTCGATCTCGCGGCCGGCCAGCAGTCTCTCACGGCCGTGCTCGAACGATCCAAGACAAAGTTTCTTGTCATCAGCTTCACCTCGGACTGGCTCTATCCGTCCTATCAATCGCAGGAGGTGGTCAGCGCCCTACGCCGTCGCAATCAGGACGTGGCCTACATCGAACTCACGTCCAAATACGGCCATGACGCGTTCCTGGTAGAGGTGGAAGAGCAGTCTGAGCTCGTGAAAGGCTTCCTGCTCCGCGTCACCAAAGGAGTGAATCGTCGATGACCCCAGCCAGCAACAACGACCCCTTCGTTCGCGACCTTCTCGGTCGTGGCGACTACGCCATTTTCAGTGAAATTGTCGCGCCGCGGACGTGCGTGCTGGATCTTGGCTGCGGCGATGGAGAGTTGCTCAGTTGGCTCGCCGACAACAAAGACGTCGATGCGCGGGGCGTCGAAATGGACGGCGCCAAGGTGCAGAAGGCGATTGCCAAAGGCGTCAGTTGCTACCAGGGCAACATCGAAGAGTGCCTCTCCGACTACCCCGACCACGCCTTTGACTACGTGATTCTGAGCCAGACGTTGCAGGAGGTTCGCCAGCCGCTGCAAGTGCTGAACGACATGCTCCGCGTCGGCCGCCGAGCCCTGGTCGCGTTCCCGAATTTCGGCCATTGGCGGGTCCGGTTGGCGCATCTGTTTACCGGTCGAGCCCCGAAGACGACCCGCTTCCCCCACGATTGGTTCGACTCGCCCAACATCCACTTCTTCACGATCGACGACTTCGAAATCCTGGCCGCGCGCGAAGAGTGGCACATCGAAAAGCGGGTTTTCCTGGACGGCAATCGCGAAGTGAAAATGATGCCCAACCTGCTAGCCGAAACGGCGGTGTATCTGGTTCGGCGTCACAGCTAAAGAGCCGATATAATGCGGCCATCCATGCTCACCCGCCGCGCGTTCCTCGCCTCCGCCTCGGTCGCCCTCGCCGCCCCCAAACAGCCCAACGTCTTGTTCATTTCCGTCGACGATATGAACGACTGGGTCGGCTGCCTGAAAGGCTACCCCGGCGTACAAACGCCCAATATTGATCGGCTAGCCCAGCGCGGCGTTTTGTTCGCGAATGCTCACTGCGCCTCGCCGCTCTGCAATCCGTCCCGCACGGCCTTGCTGACCGGCCAGCGCGCATCGACCACCGGCATCTACGACAACGATCAGTTCTGGCCACCCGTCCTCCCCGACGCCGTCACCCTCCCGATGTACTTCCGCAAGCACGGCTACCACGTCGCCGGAGCCGGTAAGGTTTTTCATCACACCGCCGGCAACAATCCGCCGTCGCAATGGGACG
>JANODS010001108.1:0-2937 GCA_031412835.1 Acidobacteriota bacterium
AAGTCCTGCTCGAAGACCGCTTCGGCAAGTCGTTCCCGGAGCTTATGCGCCGCATCGTCCTCCAGCGCCTGTCGATGTACACGAGCAGCTACGAACAGCCTCTGCCCGCCGAATCCGCCTCCCGAGCCGCCGTCGGCTTCCGTTCCAACGGCCGCTCCTACACCGGCGGCTGGCACCTCTATCCCGAGATGGCCGCCGCCGGCCTCTGGACCACCCCCATCGACATCGCCAAATTCGCCATCGAAGTCCAACAAACCCTCGCCGGTAAATCCACCAAAATCCTCGAAAAAGCCTCCGCCGAACTCATGGTCACCCCCCACATCGGCCGCCACGGCCTTGGCCTCGTCGCTCTCCCCGCCCCCTCCGCTTGGTTCGGCCACTCCGGCTCCAACGCTGGCTATCGGTGCCAGTTCTGGGCCGCCCGTAACGGCGGGCACGGTGCCGCCGTCATGACCAACTCCGACAACGGCTCTAAACTCATCAAGCCCATCTTCGACGCCATCGCCGCCGAATCCACCTGGCCCCCCGGCCTTCCGTCCTAATTCAACCGCGCGGCCCGCACCCGCGCCTCCCCGTCGGCCTCCTTCTCACTCAACCCCACAATCCCCGCCATCCAAGCCCCCCGCGTGAACACGAACACCGGCTGCCCCCCGTCCGTCCCAAAATAGCCCCCAAAGCTCGGCACCAGCTTCGCGCCCGCCAGCGCCTTCTTCCAATCCAGCAACAAAATCGCCGCCGTCGTCGGGTCCTTCAACTTCGCCACAAACATCCGGTGCTCTTTGGGCCCTTTCTTGTAAAACCCCATCGTCCCGCCCGGCATAAAACTCTTCCCCAGCAGGGTCTTCGCCACCACCTCCGTCTTCACCCGATTCGTCGCCGGCATCCTCCGGCTCTCATCCGCCGGTTGGGCCCCGGCCAACCCCACCAAAATCAAAAAAAAGGTCCAACGCAACAGGTTCGACATAGCGTATCGTTTACTCTAATCCATATGCTTCGCTGCGCGGTAATTCTCCTCCCCTTCGCCCTCCAAGCCCAAACCCCGCTCTTCGAAGAGGACTTCCAGAAGTCCCGGCCGCACCGCGAAAGCGACTACCGCCAACTCTCGAAATTCGCCGACTCCGTCGCCCCCGCCGAAGCCCTCCGCCAGCAGTTCCGCAGCCGCATCGGCTTTCCTCCTCCCGGCTTCACCGCCCCTCCAACTCTCCGCTGCGAGCCCATGGGGGAGGATGACATCGCCACCTACTCCCGCTGCTGGGTCGCTGTCGCCCCCCAACTCGAAACCTACGGCCTCTACCTCGTCCCGAAGGGTTTGAAGGGTCCCGCCCCCCTCGTCGTTTCCCTCCACGGCGGCGGAGGCTTCCCAGAGATGGCCCTCTTCAAGGGTGGCTCCAACTATCACGACCAGATCCGCGGCGCCGTCCGCCAAGGCTACGTCGTCTGGGCACCCCAGTTCGTCATGTACCCCTACCGCGACCGCGACACCGGCACCCCCATCCCCGCCGAAGTCCGCGCCGAACTCGACCTCAAATTCCGCAACGCAGGCTCCAGCCTTATGGCCGTGGAAGCCATGCGCGTCATCCGCTCGCTTGACCCCCTCCTCACCCGTCCCGAAATCGACCCCCGCCGCATCGCCATGATCGGGCTCTCTTATGGCGGTTACTACTCGCTCTACATCGCCGCCCTCGACCCCCGCATCAAGGCCGTCGTCGCCTCCTGCTCCTTCCGCGAGGCCCCCCTCGTTAGCGAAACAGTGATCGGTGGGCGACCCCTCTATCTCACCTCCCCCCAACAGGTCGCCCTCCTCGCCCCCCGCCCCCTCCAAATCCAAGTCGGCCTCACCGACAAAGCAGCTCCCATTGAAAGCGTCCGCCGCGCCATCGCGGAAGCCAAAGTGCACCACCCCACAGTCGACTATCAGGAATTCAACGGCGGCCACGAATGGCGCGGAGACCTCGCATGGACCTTTCTCAGCAAACACCTCTAGAACGTAAACGCGAACAAGTCGGCTGGTACTTCTACGACTGGGCCAACTCCGCCTTCGCCTCCACCGTACTCACCCTCTTCCTCGGCCCCTATCTCACCTCCATCGCCCGTAACGCCGCCGGGGCCGATGGTCTGGTCCATCCGTTCGGGCTCAACATTGACCCCCGAGCCTTCTGGGGCTACTGCATCTCTCTCTCCGTCATCGGCCAAGTATTCGTCCTGCCTCTTGTCGGCGCCTTGGCCGACTACAAGCGCAGCAAACGCCAGTTCCTAGCCCTATTCGCCTACCTCGGTGCCTTCGCCACCATAGCCATGTTTTTCGTGCAGGGTGACCTCTATCTCCTCGGCGGCGGCCTCTTCATCTTCGCGAATGTCGCCTTCGGGGCCGCCAACGTCATCTCGAACTCCTTCCTCTCCGAACTCGCCACCCCCGAAGAACGCGACTCCGTCAGCTCCCGCGGCTGGGGCTTCGGCTACCTCGGCGGCGGCCTCCTCCTCGTGCTCAACTTGGCATTCTTCTCAAACGCCGAAGCCCTCGGCGTCACGGAAGCCTTCGCCGTTCGCATCAGTCTCGCCTCCGCCGGCTTATGGTGGGCTGGCTTCACCCTGATCCCTCTGGCCCGGCTCCGCAATCGTGGCAT
Source organism: Acidobacteriota bacterium (assembly GCA_031412835.1). Classification (GTDB taxonomy): domain Bacteria; phylum Acidobacteriota; class Terriglobia; order Bryobacterales; family Bryobacteraceae. The sequence goes on from JANODS010001108.1 coordinate 2,625, forward strand.
CCCGCAAGAATTGCCCCCCGGCGAAAACATCATCTCCGTCGGCTTCCACCAGTTCCTCCACACCGTCAAGGACCTCCGGAACTACCCCCAGACGATGCTCTTCCTCATCGCCTATCTCATCTACAACGACGCCGTCCAAACCGTCATCTCTCTCGCCGGCCAGTTCGGCAGCGACGAACTGAAAATGCCCATGTCGAAGCTAACGATGGCCATCCTGATGGTCCAATTCGTCGCCTTCCTCGGGGCGATGCTCTTCAACTTCATCGCGTCCCGACTCGGCACCCAGAAGGCGATCCTCATCGCCCTCGTCATC
>JANODS010001109.1:0-1126 GCA_031412835.1 Acidobacteriota bacterium
ACGTCGGGGGCTTCGGTCGCGTTGTTTTTGAGGTACCACTGGCCGTATTGGTCGATGTAGCGGGCTTGGGTTCCGGCGGCGATGATTTGTTGTTTTCGAGCTTCGAGTTGGGAGACTTCGGCATCGCTGCGATAGACGGCGTCGGGGTCGAAGGGGTAGTTGGGGAGGCGGAGGTCGGGTTCGGACCAGGAGGGGGGATCGGGGAAGATGTTGTGGAAGAGCTTGCCGGAGTTGAGGGTGTGGTAGCCGTTGGCTTTGAAGAGTTGGGGGAGGGTGACGGCGTTGGGGGTGGTGGAGCGGAAGTCGGTTTGGAGGTTCCAGACTTTCAGGGTGTCGGGGCGGAGGCCGGTGAGCATGCTGGCGCGGGAAGGGTTGCAGAGGGCTTGTTGGCAGTAGGCGTGGGTGAATTGGGTGGCGGAGCGGGCGAGGGCGTCGAGGTGGGGGGAGTGGACGTGGGCGGCACCGTAGCAGCCGAGTTCGGGGCGGAGGTCGTCGACGGCGATGAAGAGGACGTTCGGTTTGGGGGCAGGGGCGGCTAGGGCTAAAAGGAATTGGCGGCGGTTCATTGGGTTACTCGGGGATTTGGTTGAGCATTTGGCGAGCGGTGGGGTGGTTGGGCTCGTAGTCGAGGATTTGGAGGAGGGACTTGCGGGCGGCGGGGCGGTCGCCGGACTGGAACTGGGCGACGGCGAGGTTGAGGCGGGCACCGATGAGCCCGGGGTTGTTGGCGAGGGCGCGGAGCCAGAGGGCCATGGCTTCAGTGGATTTGCCTTGGCGGATGAGGGCGGTGCCGAGGTTGATGGCGGCGGCGGGGTGGGCGGGGTCGAGGGTGAGGATTTGGGTGTAGAGGGTGGTGGCTGGTTCCTGGCGGCCCATGCGTTCGTGGAACTGGGCGAGTTGGGCGAGGAGGGGGACGTCTTTGGGGTTGGCGGGGGCGGCGGCTTGGAGTTGGGCGTAGGCGGTGGGGCGCAGGCTGGGGGTGGAGACGGCGGCGGCGGCGTAGGCCATGGCGGTGTCGCGGGGATTAGAGAGGCCGGTCCAGAACTCTTTGAGGGTGCCGGTGGAGGGAGGGCCGGTGGCGGGGGTGGGGCGGCGGGGGATCCCGTGGTCAGTGAACGCCAGGTGT
>JANODS010001110.1:0-2484 GCA_031412835.1 Acidobacteriota bacterium
GTTGACAGGAAGTTGTTCAACGCGCCGGAAGCGGAGTTAAACCGCGAAGGCCAGAAGGAGCGCATGTTGAGGGCGACTTGGCTGACCGGCACGCCGTATCGGCCGAGGGTGTTGCGCTCATCGGCGACCCAGGCATCGGACGGGTGGGTGCTGGCGAAGGAGTTGTTCGCGATGGCCTGCTGGGCTTCGCCGGTGGCGAAGAAGAAGGTTTTGTTCTTGATGATGGGTCCGCCGACGGAGAAGCCGTATTGGTTCGAGCGGACGACGCGGGGCTTTGAGCCGACGGCCTGGAGCGGGGAGGCTTCGGCAAAGGCTTCATTCCGATTGAAGTAGAAGGCTGAGCCGTGGAGGGCGTTGGTACCCGACTTGATCACGAGGTTGACGGAGGCCCCGCCGTTGCGGCCGGCTTCGGCGCTGGCGTTGGTTTGGACGGAGAACTGGTCGATGGCTTCGACGGGGAGGAGGGTACCGGCGATGCCGGAGACGCCGCCCTGGTTGACTGCCGAGGAGTTGTGGAAGGCGTCGTTGTTATCGGCACCATCGATCTGGTAGTTGTTGCCGGACGTGCGCATTCCATTGACGGAAGTGGAGGCGGGCGAGACGCCTGGGGTGAGCTTCAACATCTGACGGAAGTCGCGACCGTTCATGGGCAGGTCGGCGACGAGTTTGGGGCCGACGACGCCGATGAGGGCGGAGGAGGTAGTTTCGAGAGATACCGACTGGGCGGAGACTTCGACGGTGGCGGCTTGTTGGGCGACGCCGAGGGAGACGATGACGTTGGTGGTTTTAGACACGGCGACTTCGACGTTGTCGTATTTGCTGGTGGCGAAGCCGGCGCGGGTGACGCTGAGGTTGAATTTGCCAACGGGGAGTTCGGCGAAGAGGAACTCTCCGGTGGCACCGGCCATGGTGGACCGGGTGAGGCCAGTGGAGGGGCTTTCGATTTTCACCGCGGCGCCGGGGATGGTGGCACCGGAGGCGTCTTGGACGGTTCCGGCGATATTGCCATTGAAAGTCTGGGCGTAGAGGCCGCCAAAGGCGACGAGAAGGAGCGCAAATGCTCGCATGAAAAACACCTCAAATGGGGATTTGGGTGCAGCGAGACAGGAGCTGCGGGTGGACGACGGCTAAAGACGGGCAGACGGCGTCGGACGGGTAATTTAGAAGTTTAGCACTGGAGTTGCGGAATTGAAACGTTTAGGAGCGACGGAGGCCGCGGGGGAGGATGGCGTTGACGCGGACTTCGGTGGGGGTGAGGGAGTAGTAGAACAAATATGGCTCGAGATAAAAATAGCATTGCCCTCTCAATACTCCTCGGGAGCGTACGGGATACATTCGGGGCTGGCTAAGGACCAGGTCCAGTTTCTGCTGAGCCACAAGCTGGGAGTTCCAAGAAGCTCTCGGGGACTCCATCGGCGAAAACAAGCTTCATAGGCCGGCACGCCGCTTCACTTCTTCCCAACTAGTAGATCGCCCGGCGGCGAAGCCTCGCTCAGCCCGGAGGAGCTGGTCGCGCAGGAATCCTTCGTGACCGGCTTCGATTTCGTCCATCTCATCCTCTTCGATGGGATGCGTGGTGTCGAACGCATGCCTGAGGAGTAGCGATTTCAACGCGGCGTTTCGGTCGCCTTCAAAAGACTCCACCAAGGAGTTCAGAGCCTGTTCGCTTTCTTCGTAGATCTCAAATTGTACGAGGGCCACGGAGATATTCTAACGATTTGCTTGAGGAACTGGATTCATCGGGAGGACTTATGGGGCACCGCGGTTCAGAGCGTTTGGGCGGTGACCTGGGCGCGGAGGTTGGCAACACCGGCGGTGTAGCGGGAGTCCGCGACGGCGAAGGCGAGAGCGTCTTCCATCCAGTCGTGCCAGACTCCGTCGGGGTCGTGGGAGGCGGCGGTGAGGGTGTATTCCTGGGGAGACAGGAGGCACGGAAATTGGAAAGACACGCGGATGGTTTGGCCCGCGGCTACTGGCCCGAGGGCTAGTTTTTCGAGTTCGGTGTTCGTGCCGTACACTTCGAAGCCGATGCGGGTGCGGATCATGATCCCGACGACGGGTTGGTCGACGGGGGCGTTGAACTTGACGGCGACGCGGACGGTGCAGACCTCGCCGGATTGGACAACAATCGTGGATTCGCCGTTTTGGCCGAGGGTTTCGAGGGCGACGATTTCGGCTCGACCGTCTCCGCGGCGGAGGGAGGGGAGGAGGTGGCCGGGGATCGTCTCGCCCCACTCTCGATGGCGTGCGGCGAGGTGGTGCTGATACTTGGGGAGAATTTCGCGGTGATCTCCGCGGGCGTGAAGCCGACCTTCGTGAATCCACCAGACTTCGTCGGCCAAGGCGGCGACGAGATCGAGTTCATGGGAGGCGATCAATATGATGGTGCCTTGGCGGCGGAGGCGCTCGAGACCGATGGCGGCGCGGGTACGGACGAGGGTGTCGCAGGTGGCAAGTGTATGATCGAGCGCGAGAACGGGGACG
>JANODS010001111.1:0-1323 GCA_031412835.1 Acidobacteriota bacterium
TTGGCGCAGTGTTTGCGGAGGCGGGGGCACTGGTTGCAGGCGACGATTTCAGCGGCGAGCGAATGGAGAGACATCGATCCTAGCGTAAGCTCTGGGGGGATAGGATGTGAGGATGACGCGAAGACAGTTTTTGGTGGCCAGCCTTGTGAAGCGTCGGCCGAATATCGTTCTGATGCTGGTGGACGATTTGGGGTATGGGGAGTTGGGGTTCCAAGGGAATGACCAGATTCCGACGCCGCATATGGATTCGATCGCAAGCGCCGGGGTGCGGTATACGAATGGGTATGTGACGGCTCCGTTTTGTACTCCGTCTCGGGCGGGGCTTCTGACCGGGCGATACCAGACGCGTTTTGGGCATGAGATGAACGTGACCGGAAAGTTGAATTTGGACCCGGCAGTGGGGCTGCCGCTGGCTGAAACAACGCTGGCTGAGCGGCTAAAGAAGGCGGGGTACGCAACCGGGGTGGTGGGGAAATGGCACCTGGGCGGGACGGCGGCATTTCATCCGCAGAAGCGCGGGTTTGACGAGTTCTATGGCTTCTTGCACGAAGGGCATTTCTTTGTGCCGCCGCCGTATGCCGGGGTGGTTTCGCATCTGCGGAAGAATGAGCCGCCCTACGATGCCGAGAACCCGATGATGCGCGGAACGGAGGCGATTCAAGAGGGCGAGTATCTGACCGACGCGTTGGCGCGGGAGGCGGTGAGCTTTGTTGACCGGCACCGGGCGAAGCCGTTTTTCCTGTATATCCCTTGGAATGCGATTCATAGCCCGATGCAGGCGAAGGTGGATTCGCAGCAGCGGTTCGCCGGGATTGCGGAGGAGCATCGGCGGGTGTTTGCGGGGATGTTGGCTTCGCTCGATGAGGGGGTGGGGCGGGTGTTGGGGGCGCTGCGGAAGCATGGATTGGAGCGGGATACTTTGGTGATTTTCCTGAGTGACAACGGCGGGCCGACGGCGGAATTGACGTCGAGCAATAAGCCGTTGCGGGGCGGAAAGGGGCAGCTTTATGAGGGGGGGATTCGGGTGGCGTTCGCGGCGCAATGGAAGGGGCAGTGGAAGGGGGGCCGGACGGTGGATACGCCGGTGATGGCGACTGATATTGTGCCGACGGTGCTGCGGGCGGCGGGCTTGAGCTACCGCGAAGAGGAGTTCGACGGGTTGGATTTGGCGGGGAAAATCGGCGAGCGGACGTTGTTCTGGCGGTACGGGAAGAACGTGACAGTTCGGCGGGGGAAGTGGAAGTTGGTGCGGCAGAATCGGGCGGATTTTGAGCTGTTTGATCTGAGGCGAGACGTGGGGGAGACGCGGGATTTGGCGGGGGA
>JANODS010001112.1:0-1335 GCA_031412835.1 Acidobacteriota bacterium
CGGCCGGAAGGCCCCCGCGAGTAAGCCTATCGAGTGCAAATACTGAATCCACTGGCATTCGTGATAGTCGGTGCGCTTGCCGGGCACGTTCTTCATATTCCGGGGATTCACCAACCGCACTTCGAGACCGTGCTTTTCAAAGACATCGTAAACCGGAATCCAATAGACTCCGGTTGACTCCATCGCGACGGTCTTGATTTTGTTCTGCACCAGCCATTCCGCCATCTTGTTCAGTTCGCCGGTGAACGTCCCGCAATGGCGCACGGGATTCGCTTCCCGATCGGCCGGCACGGCGACGAAGATCTCTCGCGCACCAATGTCGCAGCCGGCGGCGTCTGGTTGACACTCTCGTACGACTGGCTTGGTCTTGGACCCTTTGCGGCCAGCTACTTTGGGCCCACTGTTTTGCTCTGGTTTGGACACGATTTTCCCTCCTCGTGTTCGGGCAGTTGGCCAAGCCGCGCAAGGAAAGTACTCTTCTGATCGGAATCAACCGGGGTGTTACTCCGGCCGTAACAACTGTTTGGGGCACGGAACTTGGGACCACGCTTCGAACCGGGCTATGCAGCACCACTGAACATTCGGCCTACTTTCCACTGTCCGAACGTCTCTAGCTTCTCACCGCATCGCAGGCTCGCGAAAGGTTCCTCCACTTTTGGTCCCGGTCACCCGGGTGCGGAGCTTCTGATGAACTCGCGCACAACGGACTCGCTCCGGCTCGGCACGAGGGGCGAGTTCGTCGCCCTTTGGTGCCGAGCCTGTGCGGCCTGTGCGCTTTTAACCGGGCCAAGCTGAAGGAGAGATTTTCAGAGCCGGGTTTGGCCGCGGCGCTGGCACGTCTGACACAAGAAGAAGAACGGTTGGCACCGCGATGGACGTTCCCTACCGGCGCGCGCGACGCGCGGCTGGAAGGATTTGCGGTGAATGGACTCTAGAAGTGGCATCCCGGAGCGAAGAAATTCCTGCGCAGTGTGATGGGCGCAGACCCGTGGCACATCAGCAAGAATCGACTGGGAATACCGCTCAGTCGGAGCCGCGAGGGATACGTCCTCTACAAAATGGAAGGGGAGAACCTGTACCGCCAGTAATCCTTCAGCTACACGGAGACGTTTGATGGGCCGGGCCACCAGCCGTCGAACGGGGTGCGCTTGAACTATATCCGCTTCTTGGGCTGCAAATAGCGGGTTGTCTTGAGACCGGTGAGGCGTGTAGCGGGGCTACGTTGGCTTCTGGAGAGAGAGGGCTACCACTGGACTCCGAAATAGAGGCTGGGCAGGCGGAAGGCGCGGTAGACCGACGGTGGCCGGACTTCCATCTGCCAGACGGTTTGCTGCG
>JANODS010001113.1:0-1368 GCA_031412835.1 Acidobacteriota bacterium
GGTGCTCTTACCGGCCCAATCCTGCTCGGCTACATCGCCGGCCGCAATCAAACGCGCCAGCGCTACGCCATCTTAATTGGCTTCGTCGTGGCTTCGCTCGGCTATTTCCTCCTCAGCCAAGCCTCCACCATGCCTATTGCCTGCCTCGCGGTTGTCATCGCGCACATGGGCAGCACGGTCACTTGGGTTGGCTCCACCACGCTTCTGCAAATCAATACCGACGACAAGTTTCGGGGCCGCGTCTTCTCGGCCGAGTTCGGCCTCGCCGTAATCATCATGTCTCTTTCCAGCTCCTCGGCCGGCATTCTGATCGACCGCGGCTGGACGCCGCAAAACGTCGCCGGCCTAACGGCCTCCTTCCTGCTCCTGCCGATACTTTTCTGGAGCACCGTCCTCGCTAATTGGAAACGACTCGAATCGCTGCAACCCCTTCCGCCATCTCCGGACGAACTAACCGGCCCGCCAATTGCTCCATAACCCCGACCGGTACCACCCTCGTTCTCTTCGAGTTATGCGCCTGACGCAACGCCAACCGCGCAATTTGGTCCGCCTACTGCCCATAGCCTCCATCCATTTCAACTTTTTCGTGCGCTCTCGTGAGTGGGCAAAAGGGTCCCCATCTTCGCAGGTTGAAGCTATTCTTCAACGGGAAGTCCAAGAAGGCTTTGCACGTCGCGAGCGGCGTGAAGAACCCGGATGACTTGTAGCGGCTTTGTCTCGGAGCGATAGACGATCAGATACGAGTAAACCAAAAAGAACCGATGCCGGCGGTCGGCTAGGTCTTCGCGTAAATGGCCGACGCCGGGCGTCTTCGCAAGCCGAAATATAGCGTTCTCCAAACCAGTCAATACCCGGTCGGCGGCATCAAGGCTGTCCGCTGCGATGTAGTCCCAAATGTCCCCGATATCTTGCTCGGCAAGAGGTGTAAGGAGGAACGGCTTCATGATGCCTTGGATCGCTTCTTCGGCTGTGCGCTGCGCTTGCGAATTTTCGCAAAGGCTTCGGGTCCGTCTACAAACTCACCGCGATCCGCTTGTTCGCTTCCTAGCGCGATCTCATTACGGAGCTCTGCGCGCCGCAATTGTTTGATCTCTTCCCGCTCCTTAAGGAGTCGCAAGCCTTCGCGCAAGACTTCACTCTGAGTCTGATAATAGCCGCTTTTCAAAAGCCCGGCAACGAATTCGTCGAAGGCTGATCCAAGGTGGACATTCATGATTCCACGGTACAGAGGGTAGCAATAGATGTCAATTATTGACAGTGCCTTAAACTAAACACAGGCAGCTACAAAGCAGGCCACTGCTACGCCCACGTCCGCCCAAGTTCCGCAACCGAGCCTTTCCAGCCCGCGATAAACGGAAACGACTCGAA
>JANODS010001114.1:0-1137 GCA_031412835.1 Acidobacteriota bacterium
GCCATCACCATCCCGCTTACGGCGCTCGGCGGCAAGGGCATCATCTCGGTCGTTTCGAACCAAATTCCTGGCGAAATGACGCAGTTGGCGCGAAAGGCTGCTGAAGGTGATTACGCCGGTGCACGGGCGCTGCAGCGGCAGTGGCTGCCCTTAATGGATGCGAATTTCGTCGAGTCGAATCCCATCCCGGTGAAGTATCTGATGGCGAAAATGGGCTTATTGCAGCCCGTATGGCGGCTGCCGATGTGCCCGCCCACGGCCGCAACGATGGCGAAATTGGATGCGATTTGGGAGGAGTTCCTTGCAAGCAAGAATTGAAGATGCTTTTGACAACAAGCCCGCCGGCGGCTATCGGGAGGAGCATTGGAAGCTGTTCGGCGAATTCAAAGCGGCGTTGAATTCGGGCGAGATCCGTAGCGCTTCGCCAGACCCATCGACGGCCACCGGCTGGAGCGTCAACGCCTGGGTCAAGAAAGGCATCCTGCTCGGCTTCCGCCTCGGCTCCATCGTCGATATGTCGATCGACGCGCAGCGCCAGCCGTTCATGGATAAGGCGACGTATCCGGTGCGCCAGTTCCCACCCGATGCCGGCATTCGGATCGTGCCCGGCGGATCCAGCGTCCGCGACGGCTGCTATATCGGCCGCTCCGTTACTTGCATGCCGCCGATGTACATCAACGTCGGTGCCTATGTTGGCGAAGGGACCATGGTCGATTCTCACGTTCTCGTCGGCTCCTGCGCCCAGATTGGGGCCCGAGTTCATCTCTCAGCCGCCGTGCAGATTGGCGGCGTTCTGGAGCCCGTAGGAGCCCTTCCGGTGATCATTGAGGACGACGTGCTCTGCGGCGGCAACTGCGGAGTCTACGAAGGCACGGTCGTGAAGTCGCGGGCTGTGTTAGGCACCGGGACCATCTTGAACCGCTCAACGCCGGTCTATGATCTCGTCAACGGCACCGTCATCAAGGCCACTGACGACGAGCCGCTGGTGATCCCGGCCGGTGCCGTCGTCGTTGCCGGGTCGCGGGCCGGCACCAGCGGCCCGGGCAAAGAGTGGGGCATCTCCAACTACACCCCCGTCATCAACAAATACCGCGACGCGAAGACCGACGCAAAGATACAGCACGAAGATTTGCTGCG
>JANODS010001115.1:0-2131 GCA_031412835.1 Acidobacteriota bacterium
GCGGCCGCCAAACCCTGCGGTCGGTCCTCCGCCCGCTGCAGCGCCCCGGCCTCACGATTCTCGACGTAGGCGCCGCCTCCGCTGACCATGCCGCCAGCCTCCCCAACGCCCGCGTCGTCAGCCTCGACCGGAGCGTATCGCACCTCCTTCGCGGCCAAGGACCCCGCGTCGCCGCCGACGCCTTCGCCCTCCCCTTCGCCCCGCAATCGTTCGACCTTGTCATGGCTAACCTGTTCCTCCATCATTTCGAAAACGAAGCCATCGTCAGCCTCCTACAAAGCTTCGCCGCCATCGCCCGCCTCGGGGTGGTCATCAATGACCTCGAACGTAGCCGACTCGCGTGGTCGTTTCTACCCCTAACCGCCCCCCTGCTCCGCTGGAATCCCATTACCCTCCACGATGGCCCCGTCAGCGTAGCCGCCGGCTTCCAGCCAACAGAATTGGCCGAGCTCTTCCGTTCCGCCGGTCTCCCGGGAGCGGTCATCCGCCGCCATCGACCCTGGTTCCGCCTATCGGCCGTCTGGCTCGCACAACGCCCGCTGCCACACATCAACGAAGCGCAATAGACGCAAAAAATTCGCCGGCTCCGCATACTCCTTCGGCCAAGCGGGAGCCCTCCAACGCACCCAAGCCACCCCGTCCGCAATCGCCATCGTCAGGTCCAGACGAACCCCCGGATCCTCCAGAATCTTGAGCTCCGCCGAAAAATCATCCATCCCCGAACTCGCCTCCAGCAGACGAAAAAGCACCATCGAAAGCGTCGACGAGTTCCGGCACACGTCCACCTCCCGGCCAATTGCGCAGCCGCTCTCTTCCCACCGCCGAAGCTCGTCCACCAGCATCCCAAACGGGCCCGGCACAATCCGCCAACCCAACGGAGTCGGCTCCAAAATCAACTCCGCCTACGCCCCTCCCTGCCACACCCACGACACCCGGTCGTTCTCCCCCACCGCCATACAAAACAGCCCCACCTGAAAGAACGCCTCCGCCGCCCCTCCCAACGCCGCCGCCAACCGGAACCGCTGCTCCCCCGTCACCTGATCGCCAAAAAACGGCGGAGCCAACGCCACCATCCGCTCCGCCGCCACACCCGGATCCAGCCGAGCCCGAAAGCTCAGATCCAGTTCCAGCAGCACCTCCTCGGACTGCCGCCGAAAGCGAAACGCCAGCCGCTCCCGCTGGCGCGAAACGTATAGCTTCAGCCGCACCGCCGCCCGAACCAAATAGTCCGGACCCAACGCTTCCTGTGCCAGCCGCAGCCCGGCCAGCACCGTCCCAGGCAGCGCCGCCAACTCAATCATGACCGCTGCACCGCGGCAATCGACCGCACCAATTCGCGCCGGAAATCCGGGTCCATCACCACCATCGACGGCTCCTGTCCGGCAACCAGAGTCACCAGCCACTGTCCCGCCTCGCCCATCACGAAATAGCGAGGCCCCGGAAAGCTGACCGCCACAAAATCGTCCGCCGCTCCCAGGTCCAGCGACGGCGACAACGCCCTCAAAATCGTCGCCAAAAACGCCCGGCTCGAACGATCCACCACCGCCCCCACCACGCCGCTCTCCACCTTCGCCATCACATCCGGCGGCGCCGGCACACTGATCACTTCGAACTCGATCGCCTGCTCGTTCCGCGTCGTCGTCTCGTGCTTCCGCGAATAAAACAACAGATTCAACCCGCCGCCCTCGGACACGTCCAGCCCGAACTTCATCTGCGCCGTCACCTTCGGCATCCGAAACAGCGAAGGCAAAGCATGCGGCCGCCCCTTCGCCTCGCGGATGTAGCGCTCCGATTCTTCGTCCAACATCTCCTGGGCCCGCACCACCGACTTCGAAATCATCTCAAGAAATGCCGGGAACGCCACCCCCTCCGGATCCGACCCGGGCACCTCCGCGTCAAAATACCCCGTCAATTGGCCCATCGACCGATTGGGATCCTCCCACGCCACTCGCAAAGCATCATGAACCGGGCTGCCGGGTTCAATCAAATCCTGATCGCCCAGCGGCCGCAGCATTCGTTTCAAATCATCGGCCTGCTTCTTCAAGCCGTCCAGTTGTGTTTCGAAATCTTTCCGTGAATATGCCATCAGAAACTCCTAAGTCAACGCCTTGATCGCGGCGGCCAGCGCCTC
>JANODS010001116.1:0-7170 GCA_031412835.1 Acidobacteriota bacterium
TCTCCAAAGCTTCAACGTCACCCAATCCCCTCAAACCAACACGTTTAATGCCATCGCCGCGCAGACCCTCGCCAACCAGAACCTGCCGCTCACCGCCACCGCCTCCTCGGGCCTCGCCGTCGCATATACCTCTCTCACGCCAGCCCTCTGCACCGTCTCCGGTGCCACGGCCACCCTGCTCGCCGTCGGCCAGTGCTCGCTCCGCGCTAGCCAATCTGGCAACGCCGCGTTCTCCGCCGCCCCTGACGTCACCCAGACCTTCGCCATCTCCCAAGCGACTCAGACCATTACCTTCGCCGTCCTCCCCGATCAGGTGTTCGGGGTCGCAACGGTGTCCCTCTCGGCCACCGCCTCCTCGAATCTTGCCGTCGCTTTCTCCGCCACGCCCGCCAACGTCTGCTCCATCAGCGGGGCCACGGTCGTCATTATTGCCGCCGGCCAGTGCAGCGTCCGCGCCAGTCAATCCGGCAATACCGTTTATTCCGCCGCCGTCGACGTCACCCGTGCATTTTCCATCGCCCCCGCAAGCCAAACCATCACGTTCACTCCCGTCGGCACCCAGACCCTTAGCCTCGGCACCGTCCGCCTGTTTGCTTCCAGTGATTCCAACCTCCCCGTCTCGTTCTCCTCTGACACGCCCCAAACGTGCACCGTTCTTGGCTTCGACGCCACGCTCGTGAACGCGGGCCCCTGCACCCTCCGGGCCGTCCAAGCCGGCAACGCCAACTACAACGCCGCCACCCCCGCCGTCCAGACGTTCAGCATCACCCCCGCAACCCAAACGATCACCTTCGCCGCGCTCTCCAGCCTCTCACTTTCCACCGGCACCGTCCCCCTGTCCGCCTCGGCCACATCTGGCCTTGCCGTCGCGTTCGCCTCCTCCACACCCACGGTCTGCGCCGTCTCCGGCCCGACGCTGACCCTGCTTACCGTCGGTATCTGCGCGGTGCAGGCCACACAGTCAGGCAGTGCGAATTTCCTCCCCGCCAACCCCGTCACGCAGCAGTTCTCCATCAGCCAGGGAACCCAAACGATCACCTTCGGGTTCCTGCAAAACGTCACGTTCGGAACCGCGCCCATAGCGCTCACCGCCACCGCGACCTCCGGCCTTCCCATCCCGTTCGCCACCTCCACTTCTGCTGTCTGCACCGTCTCCGGCAATCTCCTCACCATCGCGGCCGGCGGTGTCTGCTCCGTCCAGGCCAGCCAATTCGGCAACGCGAACTTTGCAGCCGCCCCAGCCGTCACCCAGAGTTTCAACGTCAACCCCGCCGCCCAGACGATCTCGTTTGGAAGCCTGCCCACTGTCCCCTATAGCGTCGTGCCGATCGTCCTCAACGCCTCGGCGACTTCCGGCCTACCGGTCGCGCTCGCCAGCCTCACCCCGGCGGTCTGTTCCGTCGCCTCAACCACCCTTACTCTGAATTCCGGCGGTCTCTGCACCGTCCAAGCTACGCAATTGGGCAACGCAAGTTACGCAGCGGCTAACCCCGTCACCCAGACCTTCACCATCGCCCCCTCCCCGCAGTTCATCACCTTCGCCGCCCTGCCGAATCTTGTCTTCGGCACCCTTCCCACGGCCTTGGTCGCCACGGCGACCTCGAATCTCGCGGTTGAATTTGCAAGCACCACGCCGCTCATTTGCACCGTCGTCGGCACCAGCATGACGCTGCTGAACGGCGGAATATGCTCCGTTCGCGCCGCGCAGGCCGGCAATGTCAATTACGCCGCCGCCGCTCCTGTTCTGCAGTCCTTCACTGTCGCCCCCGCCGCGCAGACCATCACATTTGCCGCCTTGCCCGCCGTACCCTTCGGCACGCCGCCCTTCGCCGTTACCGCCACCGCCTCCTCCGGCTTGCCAGTCAGCTTCACTTCGACCACCCCTACCGTCTGCTCCGTCGGTGGCGCGGTTACCATTCTCGCTGCGGGAACGTGCTCGATCCAGGCCGCCCAAGCCGGGGATGCCCGCTACTCGGCGGCTGCGGCCACCATTAATAGCTTCGCGGTAACCCCCGCCGCGCAGACGATCTCGTTTGCGGCCCTGCTGCCTCGGACCATGGGTGCCGCGCCCGTCCCGATTACCGCTACGGCCACCTCGGGACTTCCTGTTGGTTTCTCCTCGCTGACGCCCGCCGTGTGCGGCGTCCAGGCCGGGCAGGTTACTCTCCTCGCCGCCGGGCTTTGCACCATCCTCGCCGGCCAGCCGGGAAATGGAAACTTCGCCGCCGCCGTCGATGTCCTCCAATCGTTCCAGATCGCTCCCAACGGTCAGGGCATCACCTTCCTCACCGTTCCGGCCGGTCTTCCCCTCGAAGTGAATGGCCAAGCCGTAACCGGCGGCACCGTAGTCGTCCTAACTCCCGGGACCTACACCGTCACCGCTCTTAACCCGGCTCCCGCAAATGGCACTCGCTTCCAATGGGCGAGTTGGAGCAACGGCGGCGCGCAAACCCAGCAGATCGTAGTATCTTCATCACCGGGAAGTTACACCGCAAATTACGCGATCAGCTACCTGTTTACGACCAGCGTTTCTGGAGGAGGCACGATCTCCCCCGCTTCCGGTTATTTTCCGGTCGGCTCGATACAGGTTACTGCCACCCCCGCAACCGGCAATGTCTTCCGGTCCTTCTCCGGTGCTTTCACCGGGAACACCAACCCGCGCAGCTTTGCCCTTACCGCCCCCGCCACGATCACCGCCGCCTTCGCGGCAGTCCCGTCGATCAACTGGGCCAACCCAGCCGACATGACCGCCGGCACCCCGCTCTCCTCCACCCAACTCAACGCCACCGCCAGCGTGCCCGGGCAGTTCGCCTATACCCCCCCTGCCGGTACCCTCCTGCCCATCGGTCTGAATCAAACCCTCACGGTCAACTTCACGCCAACAGATGCGTTGACTTACGCCGCGACCTCTCGAACGGTTACGATCAACGTCGGTCCGGCCACGGTACAGCTAGCCGGTTTTTCCCCGGTCTTGGTTTTCCAGGTCTCCCGTCTCCGCCGCGACGCGACGACCGGTGAGATCATCGTCGAAATGGTGGCGGCCAACTTCGGCCCGGTCCCGGCCAGCAATGTTCGTCTCGTTTCGGCCACGATCGGTGCCACCGTGGTCGCGCCCAGCGTGACCTTCGGCACACTGGGCACCGGCGTCCTGGGGGTGGCGCTCTTCCGCCTGCCGGGAAACTCTGTCGGGACCACCCTGCGCTGGAGCGGCACCTACGGCGTGGACGGTACCTTCATTGGGGCGGCTTCGGTCACTCTCCCGTAGCAGCGCGTGCTCTAAGTACCGCATCACTTAGCCTCCTCGGAGTCGGGCGATTCCGGCCCCGTCGATTCGCCGGTGTACACCCGTAAACCCGCGCAATCTAGGCGCTCTACGTCAAGCGACTCCGGCGTCGTTCCCGCCACCCTCGCGGATAGACGGCACATCGAGCCCAGCCGATCCGCTGCTGTACGCCCGCAACTTTCTACAACCCCGCTGCCCGGTCCGCCCAACTACCAACCAATTCCTCCCTTCGAAATTTGCCGCTTGTAACCCTCGATCCTACGATCGGTGAGATCCCTCGGTCGTCGGGCTATTCCGGCCCGTTCCCGCCTGTCCGCTGGCGCGCGCCCACAAATTTCTACAATCCCGCTGCCCGGCCAGCCCAACCACCAACCAATTCCTTCCTTCGAAACTTGCCGTTTGCACCCTCGATACCCCTGTCGCTGAGTTCGCTCGGTTGTCGGGCGATTCCCGCAACCCCCGCGGATAGACGGGGCAACGAGCCCCGACTATCCGCTGGTGCACGTCCGCAAACGTTCACAATTCCGGCACCCAATACAATCTCCGGCTAGGTATCGGATTATTTCCATCCTGCGCTCGTACTGCGCCAGTAATCCGAACCCGACGAAAAGGCCACCCGATCAGGGCTAGTTGGTACTCACTACGCGAGCGGAAGTCATTTTTCGCGGGTGCCGAAGTCCTTGGAGCGCTCCGATCATACCGAAACCGTGCCGTGGCTCCGAATCACCACCAAACGCCGTAGTTTCCGGCTGGCTTCCTCACACTACCCATGACCGGAACGAATCGAGTCAAAAGTCCCCAATGCCTCCAATATCCCCGCCCGTACGCCGGAACGATTCGGCTCGGGCCTGTGCAAAGCTTCACGATCACGCCAAACCAGAAGATCAGAGGAGCGTCCACCCACGGTGGAATGCCTTGTCGATCACCTTGCTATCGTAGGAGATATGGCCCAGCATCATGTGGTGATCGTTGGCGGAGGATTCGCTGGCTTGGCTGCCGCGAAGACTCTCGGGAACCGGAATGTGCAGGTGACGATCATTGACCGCCGCAATTTTCACCTGTTTCAGCCCTTGCTCTACCAAGTGGCAACCGGGGGACTCTCGCCAGCCGATATCTGCGCGCCGATCCGCGCCGTGTTGCGGAGCTATAAGAATATTCGGACAATTTTGGCCGAAGTGACCGGATTCGACCTCGTCGGAAAAAAGGTATTGTTGGTCGATGGAGAGCTGGAGTTCGATTCGTTGTTGGTCGCAGCCGGAGCGCGGCATCACTATTTCGGGAACGACCAATGGGAGCCATTGGCGCCAGGCCTAAAAACGATTGAAGACGCGACCGCCATCCGCCGAAAGATCTTGTGGGCTTTTGAATCGGCCGAAAGGGAAAGCGACATCGAAAAGCGGCGGGCTTGGCTGACGTTCGTAGTCGTCGGCGGAGGACCCACCGGGGTGGAGTTAGCGGGTGCCCTCGGCGAGATTGCCAACGATACGTTAAAGGGAGATTTTCGAACGTGTCGGCCGGAGGAATCGCGAATTCTCCTGCTAGATGCGGGCGACAAGATTTTGAGTAATTTCCCGCCGGACTTGGCGGAGGCGGCTGAAAGGGCCCTGTTGCGTTTAGGCGTTCGATGTCTGAACCGGCGATACGTAACCGCTGTGGATGAAGATGGGGTGACAATCAGACTGAAAGACAGCGGTACTTCGGACCGGATCGCCAGCAAAACAGTGATCTGGGCGGCCGGTGTGAAGGGATCTCCCTTGGCGGCTTCCCTCGCCGAGTCGGCGGGTTTGGTGGCAGACCGGGCCGGAAGAGTACCCGTTACGGGAGACTGTTCGGTCGCTGGATTTCCAAACGTGTTTGCCCTCGGAGATATGGCCGCATTTGCAGGCACGGATGGCAATATGCTTCCTGGCGTAGCCCCGGTCGCCATGCAGCAGGGGCCCTACGTTGCCAAATTGATTCTGAATCGGTTGGCGAATCGGACCACCAAGCCGTTCCAATATACCGACAAAGGGAACTTGGCGACGGTTGGTCGTCACTTTGCGGTGGCGGATTTTGGCAAATTTCACGCGACGGGCCTGATCGCTTGGCTCCTCTGGCTCTTCATTCACCTGATGTTCCTCGTAGGATTTCAGAATCGGTTGCAGGTGCTGACCCACTGGGCGTTTCAATACATTTCCTTCAACCGCAACGCCCGACTGATCACGGCAAATGCTTTCACTCCGAAGGAATATAAGGGCACTTGATCAGAAACGCCTTTTTCTTGCCTTGGGCGGCAACATGTCCTTGGAATTTCAGTCGGCCATTCACCAGAAGGTTGAGCGGCTTCTCAGTTGAGAAATCGAACGCGAGAACGTCGCCTTCCTCCAGGGCCAATAAATCTTGGACCTTCAGCGTGGGACCCTGAAGGCGGGCGTCGATCTGGATATTGCTCGGTTTGACGAGACGCAGCACCCGTCGCTGGTCTGACTCGGAGGCCTCGGTACGACGGTTGGACCATCCCTGGTCAAACTTCTGGCGAAGCATCTTAATGATAATCGACGGGATCCCGATGTTCATCATGCCGGTCATTTCGCCAATACGGATTTCGAGCGAGATGGCCACAACGGCTTCGTTCGGGGCCATAAACTGAAGGAGCGAGGGTTCCGTTTCGTGGCTTTCAATCGAGAACGAGACGTTGGTAACCTGACGCCAGCTTTCGCGAAGATCGTGGAGGATGATCCGAACAACTACTTCCACGATGCTTTGCTCGATTTCCGTGATCTCTCTGGTGACTCGGCTCGACGCGGACGGCTTGCCGGAGCCGCCGAGGAGCATTTCGAGGATCGGGAATACGAGCGTCGGGTTGATTTCCAGAACGCCATTTCCGTCATACGGGCGCATCCCCATGGCGATGATGCAACTGGGCGAAGGGAGACACTGGCTAAACTCTAGAAACGAAAGCTGCTCGACCGAGACGAGATTCACCATCACGTAAGCGCGGAGATAGGCCGATAGACTCGAGGCCAGGCTGCGGGCGAAGTTTTCGTGAAGGAGGTGGATGGATCGAAGCTGGTCCTTGGCGATCCGGTCCGGCCGACGGAAATCATATGGTAGAGCTCGGCGACTGGGGTCGTCCTCCTCGGTTTTGGCTTGTTCCTCGGCCAGGCGTCGGAAGACGCCATCGATTTCATCCTGACTCAATACACGATCAGAGGCCGCCATATGGGTATCTATCGGACGCTATCGACTTGGGAAATATGCCAGAAAAGTCTGAGCGCGCGGTCAGTTGGCCCTCAACTCCAGCACCGGCGAAGAGTTGAACTATCGGGCTCCGTTCCCGGAGACTTCGACCTGCTCCGTGGCGCAGTTCCTCTCGTTCAAGTTTATTTCTCAATTGCTTTCAATACCTTGCGAAAAACGCCGCGATCTCCTAGGCACCCGTCGACCACAATGGAAACGCGATGGGAATAGAAAAGCAATCCCAGCAGTAGCCGCCGGAGCGGGATCCGCTGTTTCAGAATAATTCAAAAAAAGAGCATGAACCCAGGAAAGTATTGAAAACAAACCAGTTCGAAGTTTGGTTCGTCGGATTTCCGTACCCTGCGGCCGCCATTTAGACCCGAATTAGACCCGAAAAACCCAAAAACGTCATCAAACTGATACCCCAGGCTTGCGAAGAAGCCAATCATTTGATACTCTTAGAGAGTTGCAGCAACGCAGCTTGAATGAAAAGCAAGCGAACGCAGCGCAGGAAAGCAAACGCGGAAACGAAAGTTCGAGCAAAAGCATCCTGGAGTAGTTGAGGTAAGCGAGCGAGCGACAGCTCCGGCCCCTGCCTCTGGTGGTACAAGTTTTCCGAGTTTTGGTAACCGGGAACTAGAGCGAGCGCGGAAGCGTTTTCTTTGTTC
>JANODS010001117.1:0-5955 GCA_031412835.1 Acidobacteriota bacterium
GTCCGGGCGACCCGTGGAGTTACGGGACGTTGGGCGATGCGCTGATGGAGATGGGCGAATACGACCAGGCGGCGGAGGCGTATCAGAAGATGGTGACGCTGCGGCCAGACCTGGCGAGCTACAACCGGGCGGCTTACTATCGCTTCATTTCGGGGGACCTGTCGGGGGCGATTGAATTGATGAAGAAGGCCGTGGCGGCGGGCAGTGTGCAGCGCGAGAACATGGCTTGGTGCTTGGCTGAATTGGGCCAGATGCAGTTGAAAGCCAAGCAGCTTGACGAAGCCGAGGCGAGCTATCGTTCGGCGCTGACGGCGTTTCCGAACTATCATCCGGCATTGGCGGGTTTGGGAAAAACGCTGGCGGCGAAGGGGAAGCGGGCCGAGGGGATCGCGATGCTGACGAAGGCGCAATCGACGGTGCCTTGGCCGGACTACGCGGCGACGTTGCGGGAGCTTCACGCCGCGGCGGGGGATGCCAAGGCCGCGCAGCGGCAACTGGAGAATCTGAACGTTTTGGAGCAGTTGGGGCGGGCGCAGGGCGAGAAGGCCAACCGCGGCTTGGCGCTGGCGTTTGCCGACGCCAAAGTGAATCTGAGCCGGGCGCGGGAACTGGCCGAGGGGGAATTGAAGGTTCGTAACGACGTCTATTCCTGGGATGCGCTGGCTTGGGTGCTCTATCAGCAGGGGAAGGTGGCTGAGGCGGCCGACGCGATGGGTAAAGCGTTGCGAATGGAAACTCCGGAGCCGTTGTTTGCGGCGCATACGGTGGCGATCAGTGCGGGGATGTTTGACCCGTCGCTGAACCCGACCCAACGAATCAGCATTTGCCACGCTCTCCGGAAAGGACTTTCGCCGGAAACGCTAGAGAAGGCGCTCGCTGATCCGAAGCTGGCGCAGTGCGCGGCGGCTGGGCTGCCGGCCGCGGCGTTTCGGCGGGCGATGATGAGTGAAGATGCCTGGTTGCGGGCGCTGGCGGTGCGGGAGTTGGGACGGTTCGGGAAGGCGGAAGACCTGCCGGGGATGGTGGCGCTGACGCGGGATTCGAACCTGCTGGTGATGACGTCGGCGTTGCAGGGCTTGGCGAGCTATGCGGGGCCGGAGGTGGTGCCGTACTACGAGAAGATGGTGGCGCAGCCGGACGCGGCGGGGTTGATGGCGCTGCAGCGGCTAACGGAGCGGCGGCATCCGCTGGCGTTGCAAGCGGCGCGGAGGTTTCTGGCGGGAACGGACGTCGGCGGCAGACTAGCGGCGCTGGGGGCGTTGGCGGATCTGGGCGACGCGAGCGACCTGCCGGCGCTGCGGGAGCTAGCCAAAGAGCATGAAGAGATGACGGCGGGGGGCCGGGGTTTCGGGCTGATGCCGTCGATTAGTTTGGGTCGGGCGGCGAAGACGGCGGTGGCCAAGATCGAGACTAGAAAAGCAGCTTTGCCCCGAACGTAAGTTGGCGCTGGCCGTGGCCTTTCTCGGCCGTTACGGTGCCGAAGGCGGTGGAGACGGGGTTGGTGTTAGGAGCCGCGAACTGGATGTGGTTGGCGGTGTTGTAGGTCTCGAAACGGAACTGGGCGGTGACGCGTTCGGTGACCTTAAAGTTCTTGAACATGGAGGCGTCCAGGTTGTTGATGCCGTCGGCGCGGAGGCCGGTGAAGCGGGTGCCGAGGGTCTGCAAGTTATTGGCGAGGGCCTTGGCGGGGTCGCGGTCGAAGCCGGCGTCGATGTTAAACCAGCGGGTGGGGTAGCGCTGGGAGATGGGCATCACGATGTCGGCGAGGTTGCCGCGGAAGGGGACATTGCCGAAGCCAAGGGGTTCGCCGGATTGGCCTTCGTACCATGCCTGGACTTGCCAGCCGGTGACGAAGAGATCAAGGAACCGGTTTTTCGACTTGCGGAAGGGCAGCTCCCAGATGCCGGAGATGGTGAGGCGTTGGGGGAAATCGAGGTCCGAGATGACGTGCTCGGGGCGGGAGTCCTGGGGATTGTTGTAGGCGGTCGCTTCCATAAACTTGGACCAGCTATAGGCGAGTTGGACGGTGAAGCCGTGGGACATGCGCTTCTGGTAGTTGACCTGGAGGCCGTGGTACCAGCTCATGCCGGCGGGCTGGTTGTTGGTGATGTCGCCGAAGTGGGGGTAGGGCCGGAGAAGCTGGCTACGGGCGATGCGGACATTGGCGAGGCCGGTGCCGACGAACTCGGGCAGAGCGGCGAAGGGGCTGGGAACCTGGGCGGTGAGGAAGTCGATGGTGGCCTGGTCACGAACGGGGGAGGTGGAGAGGTACTGCGCAGGGACGTTGTTGAAGTTCGTGGAGACCTCGAGGCCGGTGCCCCGGTTGCCGACGTATTGGACGTCGATGAGGCTGCGCCAGGGGAGGGACCGTTGGACGGAGAGGGACCAGCGCTGCTGGTAGCCGATCTTGCGGTTATCGCGGAAGAAGCTGATGCCGCGACCGAGGAACGTGCGGAGACCTTGGGAGGAGCCGGGGGCGGGTTCGATGCCGTCGGGGAAGGGGTTTGCGAGATTGGCGCGGAAGGTTTGGCCGTTGTCGTTGGAAGGGATGATGTTGGTGGCCTGGTTGAAGCCGCCTTGGTTGACGCCTTGGCGGTCAGCGCCGGACTGGACGTAGAAGACACCGTAGCCGGAGCGGATGACGGTCTTGGGGTTGAGCTGGTAGGCGAAGCCGATGCGGGGGGCGAAGTTGTTGCGGTCGCCGTTCCAGAGGGTGCGGGGCTCGCCGCCGATGCCGGCGAAGGTGAGGCCGCCGACGGTGCGGAACTGGGAGGCGGGGAGTTCGGGGATGGGGTTGCGGGCGTAATTCGAAATGGCTTGGGCGGAGACGGGGTTGGCGGTGGAGAAGTCGAAGCCGCGGAGGGAGCGGTTGTAGCGTTCGGTGATGGCGGAGTCGTATTCCCAGCGGATGCCGACGTTGACGGTGAGCTTGGAGGAGACCTTCCAATCGTCCTGGAAGAAGAGGCCGAAGAAGGAGCTTTGCTCGGCGGCGGAGGAGTTGACGTTGACCATGCCGCCGGTGGGGAGGCCGAGGAGCATGGAGGCGAGACCTTGGCCGAGGGGGGCGACGGCGGAGTTATCGAGAGGGCCGCGGGTCCAGCCTTTGCCGAAGTCGAAGCGCGGGGCGACGGAGCCATAGCCGCCGGTGGATTCGCGGTAGATGCGGAGGTCGGTGCCGAAGCGGAAGGAGTGGTTGCCGGCCATCTTGGTGACGGTGCCCTGGTAGCTTTGGTAAGCGCGGGTGGTAGGGGTGCCGCCGCCTTCCGAGAGCTGGTTATAGGCACCGTCGTCGATGGAGACGATGGGGAAGGCGAGACCGGCTGGGTTGGCGAGGCGGGTGATGTTCGAGACGAGAGAGGGGGCGAAGCCGAGGGTGGTGATGTCGAAGCCGCGGGAGTTGGGGTAGGTGTTTGGGTTGAAATAGGTGAAGCCGGCGCGGACATTGAGGAGGAGGGAAGGGCTGAAGACGTAGACGTCGTCGAGGACGGCGGAGAAGTTCTTTTGGGTGGTGATGTTGCCCTGGGCGATGGTGGGGAGGACCTGGACGCCGGTGATGTAGTCGGTCCAGTTGACGCGGCCGAAGAGGCGGTGCTTTTCGGAGATGGTGTGGTCGAGGCGGGAGACGAAGCCCTTGTAGTCCTTGGGTTCGCGTTGGACGCCGAAGTAGTTCTGGCGGCCTTCGGGGGTGCCAACGGCGTTGGGGGCGGGGTAGAACTTGAGCATGGCGGCGGCGATGGGGCTGATGCGGGAGGCGGGGACGATGTTGTTGGGCAGGGGTTGGCGCGAGAAGCGGCCGCCAGGGGCGGCGGCGATGGTCATGGGATCGTAGATCTGGAACTGACGGCCGACGGCGAGGAGGGAGGAGAAGTCGCCTGAGCGCTGGGCGACGGAGGGGACGGTGGCAAAGACGGTGGGCTGGCGGTTGATTTTGACGCCTTCGTAGCCGAAGGTCCAGAAGGAGCGGTTGCGGCCGTCGTAGACTTTGGGAATTCGAATGGGTCCGGAGGCGGTGGTGCCCCAGCGTTGATGGAGCCAGCCGGGGGCGGCTTGCCGACGCTTCTCTTCGGTGATGGGGCCGGTGGCGGGGTTGTGGAGGAAGCCGTTGGAGAACCAGGGGACGGCGCGGATGCGGGAGTCGTTGAGGTAGACGGTGCCGTGGAGTTGGTTCGTGCCGGACTTCATGGAGACGTTGACGACGGCGCCGGAAGCACGGCCGATGGAGGCGTCGTAGTTGGTGGTTTGGACTTTGAACTCCTGGACGAGATCCTGGGGCGGGGAGAAGGCGGCGCTGGTCCCCTGCATGTTGGGGACGCCGTCGAGGGAGGCTTCGCTGTTGCCGCCGCGGGTGCCGTTGACGATGACGCCGGTGGCACCGCCGAGGTCCATGGGATTGCCGGCGGAGTGGCCGCCGGAGACGGTGACGCCGGGGGCAAGACGGGTGAGGTACATGGCGTTGCCGCCGACGACGGGGAGTTCCTTGACGCGGCGTTCGTCCATGACGAGACCGGAGGAGGCGGTGGTGGTTTCGAGGAGGGGTGTTTCGGCGGAGACGGTGACGGAGTCGGTGAGGGCTCCGACTTGGAGTTGGAAGTTGAGGGCGAGACGGTCGGCGGTGCGGAGTTCGACGGCTTCGCGGATGGCTTTGGAGAAGCCGGGAGATTCGGCGGCGACGCGGTAGGTGCCGGGGAGCAGATAGGGGATCTCGAAGTTGCCTTCGGCGTTGGAGCGACCGGAGACCTGGGTGTTGGTCGCGAGGTTGGTGGCCGTGATTTTGGCTTGGGCGACGGCGGCGCCGGAGGGGTCTGTGATGCGGCCGAGGATCCCGCCGCGGGATTCCTGGGCTACAGACGCAGCTATGGTGAGCCAACTGAGGAGAAACGCTTGATAGACAACCCGCATGGCCGTCAGGCTATCAGATTTGGTAGGGAAAGACACCTGTTGGGGCGACTTCGGGCCCTCCAGCACCCGCGGCGAAGGTCAACGGGGCGGGCGAGGCCACTTTCGGGTCGACCCCGTCGGTTTGCACTTGGCTTTGGTTGTCGACCGGCATGGCACTTGGCTCAATTAAATCAGCAGGTTGCAGGTTTACAGATTCTTCGCTCATTTGTTCGAGCGGTGCGGCGGCCTGGGAGGGTCCGATGATCCTCGCGTTCTGGGTGAGCGGCGATTTTGGCCTGGAATCCAGTTTTCGGAGCATGGCATACTCTCGATAGCTGGCGTTCAGGGAACGCTGCAAGGCTGCTTCTTCGCGTCGGAACTCTTTGAGCAGCTTGCTATCGGAGGCAATTTGGAAGCCGTTCAGGCAGTCGAGGTCCAATATACGGTTTTCCGAGACGCCGGGGTGGGCCAACTGGCTCGCCTTGATCATGCACTCTTCATTGAAGGTGCGCTCATTGAGGGCCAAGCGCATGATGCGCCACTGGGTATCGGCAATTTTTTGGCAGACGCCGATTTCGACTTGATCGCGGGGCTGTAATTTGTCGGTGAAGTCGGCGACGTTGGCCTTGTAAGCCTCGGGGCCTTCCCAGGGGAGCAGGACGAGACTCTCTATGGCCGACATGTCGATGACGCTGGAGCGAGCGCCGTTGCGAAGGCCGTTGAGGCGGACCTTCGCTTTTCCGGCTGGTGTTTTGGGACCAGTGCTTTTCTGAGCATTCTGGCGGTTGATTTCGGCGCGATGGGCCTTTTTTTCTTCGTCGGTCAGTTGGTTTTCCATGGTGATTTCCTCAAAAAGCTTGGGTAAAACGGCGAACGCCCCACCGGGTGAAGGCAGGGCGTTCGCAGAATCTCGAATGAGCTTTGACTTCAGGCTAGCAGGCGAGGGGGCGAAAACGGATCGGAGGGTGGTTGAAACTTCCTTGTAGGTGGTTGAAGAGATTGGGACTTATCTTTATTTTTGTGTGCGGTGAACGGGATTTGGCGGGAGGGGGAAATTGAAAAGCGGAGCTGGAAGTG
>JANODS010001118.1:0-9089 GCA_031412835.1 Acidobacteriota bacterium
GCGACGCCATCATGCTCACCTGGCTCCTCGGCGTCCTGCTCTGGATGAGCCCCGGCCTCACCGCCATCCTCCTCGCCGTCACCCCGCTCGTCTACTGGGCCACCATGACGTTCCGCGCCCAAGTCTCCGCCAGCTACCGCCGCATTCGTCTCGCCGTCGCCCGCATCAACGCCTTCCTCAGCGAACACGTCAGCGGCATCGCCGTCCTCCAAGCCTTCAATCGAGAGGAAGCCGCCCGCCAGGATTTCGCCGCCATCAACCGCGAACACATGGTCGCCTTCAAGCAGAGCGTTTTCGCCTACGGCTGGTTCTACCCCGTCGTCGAATTCCTCAGCATGCTCGCCTTCGCCGGCATCCTTGTCTACGGCGGCTGGCAGGTCCCCCACGGCTCCCTCTCCCTCGGCGTCCTCATCGCCTTCTTCCAATTCGCCCTCCGCTTCTTCCGCCCCATCCAGGACCTCAGCGAAAAATACAACATCCTACAATCCGCCACCGCCGCCAGCGAACGCATCTTCGAACTCCTCGACACCGTCCCCACCATCGCCGCCCCCGCCCACCCCACCGCCGTCCCCGAAGATCTCACCATCGCCTTCCACAACGTCTGGTTCGCCTACTCGGCCGAGGATTGGGTCCTCCGCGACGTTAGCTTTTCCATCGCCCCCGGCGAAGCCATCGCCATCGTCGGCCACACCGGTGCCGGCAAAACCACCATCACCAATTTGCTCCTCCGTTTTTACGATGTCCAACGCGGCCAGATCACGATCGGCGGCGTCAACATTCAACAGTTCGACCCCCTCGACCTCCGTCGCCGCTTCGCCATCGTCCTTCAGGATCCTTACCTGTTCACCGGCACCATCGGCTCCAACATCAGCCTCGATACCCCCGGCATCGACGAAGCCAAACTCACCGCCGCCGCCGCCCAAGTTAACCTGCTCGACTTCATCGAACGACTTCCCCACCGCTTCGATGAGCCGATCCTCGAGCGCGGCTCCAACCTCTCCACCGGCCAAAAGCAGCTCGTCAGCTTCGCCCGCGCCCTCGTCCACGAACCCAAAATCCTCATCCTTGACGAAGCCACCTCCAGCGTCGAAACCGACACCGAACTCCTCATCCGCGACGCCCAAAAACGCCTCCTCCGCGGCCGAACTTCCATCTCCATCGCCCATCGCCTCTCCACCATCCAAAACGCCGACCGCATCTTCGCCTTCCACAAAGGCCAACTCCGCGAAGCCGGCTCCCACGCCGAACTCATCCAGCAACGCGGCCTCTACTGGAAGCTTTTCCAACTGCAATATCAGGAACTCTAACTCGATGCATCGACTCTGCGCCCTCTTCTTCACGTCTGTCCTCCTCGCCGCCGACCCCGTCGCGCAGATCACAGCCCTCGCCGACCAGGTCGCCCCCGAACTCGGGGCCGACGCCCTCCTCCGCCTCATCGAAAAAGGCCGCATCGTCGGCCTCCCCGCCCAGAAAAAACTCATCGCCCGCGCCCACGAACTCGCCCGTCTCGCCAAGGATCCCGTCCGCCGCCTCCCCATCCCTGGCCTCGGGCCGACCAAAGCCGATGACGTCGCCCTCGACCGTCTCTCGCTCGAAGCCCGCGCCATCTTCGCCCTCACCCAACTCGACCCCGACCTCGGCGCCAAAGCCTTTCGCGATCTCGTCAAACCCACGCCGCGCAAGATCACCTGCGCCGACGGCACCTACGACGATGTCACCGCCTACGCCGCCGTCCTCCGCATCTTCGGCAAAACGGAAGATAAACTCGCCTTCGTCCAAAGCATCTCCAGCCACGCCGAACTCTCCCCCGCCGCGTGGCTCGCCGACGAAGACGTAGTCAAGGGGGCCCTCCCCGGTGCCCTCGCCCGCCTCACCGGCGAAGAACGGCTGTTCACCGGACTCCTCCCCGATACCCTTGCCAAGTACAAAATCCTGGCCCCCAGTGCCCTCGGCGACTACGTCAAGCGCAACCTGGAAGCCGAAGCCTGTAAAGAAAGCAGCGTCGAAGGTTGGCAACGCAACACCCGCGCCGCAGCCGCGACAGCCTTCAAACTCGAACTCAAGCCCCCGACCTTCGGTGACGGACTCCAAAGCCGCGGTTGGCTCGAAGATGATCGCGAAAGCCAAACGCTCTTCCAATCCCTACTCTTCGCTCGCAACAAAAACGCCCCGGAATGGTTCACCCGCTTCGCCGAATACCTCAAACGGATTCGTGACGGCAAAGCGTCGTTTGACCGTCAGGCCGAAATGTTCGGCGCGGCCTACATCGCCTCCCCCCGCGGTCTCATTCGAGAAAACATTCTCATCGAGTACATCAACGTACTCGCCCAAGCCGCCCTGCAACGGGAAAGCCCCCAAGGCTGGTACCGCCAGGCCATTGCCCTCCCCGCCGCCGTCGTCAGCCTCCCGGAGGCCGAATACGAAAGCGTCCTTCGCGCTTACGAGCGCAGCGGCAATCCTGGACTAGTACTCATCGCCAGCCAACAGCGTCTCGGCCTCTAATCGGCCCGCGAACGCCTTCCGCTCAACCCGAACAACACAAGCGCCGCGCCGCCCATCAGGAAGAATAAAGGCGTAGAAGTCCGTTCGATCGAATTCTGCACCGTGCCACCGTCCTGATACAACCAGACGGCCGCCAGCAGCGCCGCGCAAATGCGCAGCAACCAAATTCCTACAACCACAGGATCACGCATAGGTCTCGTTGGAAATACATAGTGGAGAACCTTAGAGTATTCTCCGTATCCCCACTCACCCATGTGCCAAACGTACTCAGGGTTCTAGTAAGCCACTGGTACTTTTTCGAAAAGTCATTCCGCCAAACGTCACCACGCTCTCCTCGTCAATCTGCCAATGTTCGTACGTCAACAGTTCCCCCCGCGCCTCCGGATGCGCCACCAGATAAGAATAGAACGGGGCCGTCCCGCACCAGTTCAAATCGTCATTGTTCTCCCGAACCAGCGCCCAAAACGTCCCCGCCTGCCCCGCCGCCAACGACGCGATCCGCTCCCGGTCCCGCCCGTCAATCTCGACCATCGAATCCGTATAGGCCCGCCGACCCTCCTTATCGCCATACCGCGGCCCCTTATGCGCCATATCGACCCCCAACACCCAAACTAACCGGTCTCCTTCCCGCGCCGACCACTCCCCCAACTCCTGCAAAAATGGGTGCCCCGGCCGGGTCAGCGGCCCACACAGAATCGGCACAATCTCAATATCCGGCCCGTACAAATACTGCAAGAAAACAACCTGAAACTCAATCGAGTGCTCCACCGCAAAGCACGGGTCTTCCATCGCCGCCAGCCCGGCCAAGTTCTCCGGCACCCGCGTCCGCGTCTCCCCCACCGGCGTCGCAAATCGCTTCCGCGTCATCCCGAACCGGTCCCGGCCCCCCTGATGCGACGTCCCCAGAATCACGAAGGTTTTCTCCGCGGCGGCCACCTTCGACAGGCTCGCCGCCAACGCGCCGTAAGCGCTGACGTACGATCCCCGCGCCGGCTCCGGGCTCGCATGCGGCGACGCAATCCCATGCAGTCCCCGAGCGTCCCCCGGCTCCGCAAACCACGTGTCGAACAGCGCCCGCAGCTTCACCCCGTCGGTCGGGTAGTTCCCCGGCCCCCCGTGCCGCGCCGCCAACGTCTCCGCCCGCGCAAACTTATCGAACATCCGCGCGAAGTTATCATCGTCCAGAAACCCAGCCTCGCTCAGCGCCTCCGCCAAATCCTCCGGCAACGGGTCCAGCGCCAGCGCCCGAACCAGCCCCGGCGGAATTAACAGCATCGCCGACGAAATCCCCGTCGGGTCATGGAGAACCAATCCAGGTTGCTGCGGATCGTTCGAAGGAAATCCGTCAATCTCCGGGCGAATAGCCATGCCACTATCATAGGAGAATGGCCAAACTTAACAACACGGAACTGCAAGCCGCTCTCGACTCCCTCCCCGGATGGACCCTCGAAAATGGAAAATTTCATCGCGAATACGCTTTTGCCGACTTCGTTCACGCGTTTGGGTTTATGGCTACTTCTGCAATTGCAATCGAAGCATTGGAACACCACCCCGAGTGGTCGAATGTTTGGAACAAAGTGGTCGTCGATCTGACGACCCACGACGCCGGCGGCATCACGTCTAAAGACGTCATCCTCGCCAATAAGCTCGAAGCGATCGCTCAAAAACTGCTCGGATAAGGATCAATGAAAAAGCTTGGGTTCGTTTGGGTAACACTCGCGGGGCTTCTCGCGGCACAAGAGCGGTTCCGTGGGTCGACGGACCTCCAGCGGGTCATCGACGAAGCCGTCGCCGCTGACAAAATGCCCGGTGCCGTCTGCCTCGTCGGCCATCAGGGCAAGATCATCCATCGCAGCGTCCACGGCTCCCAAGCCCTCGTCCCCACCGTCGAACCCATGGCCGCCAACACGATTTTCGACGCCGCGTCGCTCACTAAGGTCGTCGCCACCACGTCGTCCATCATGAAGCTCGTCGAACAAGGCCGCATCCGCCTCAACGACAAAGTCACCGTCTACCTCCCCGACTACCAAGGCGGCAAAAGCGACATCACCGTCCGCCTGCTCCTCACTCACTTCTCCGGCCTCCGCCCCGATCTCGACCTCCGGCCCGAATGGTCCGGCTACGAACTCGGCATCAAAAAGGCGCTCGTCGATAAACCCGTCAACCCGCCCGGCGAACGCTTCGTCTACAGCGATATCAATTTCATTCTCCTGGGCGAGATCGTCCGCCAAGTCTCCGGTCGCCCCCTCGACCAGTTCGCCAAAGAAGAGATCTTCACCCCGCTCGGCATGGTCGATTCCGGCTTCCGCCCCGCCGCCTCGTTCCGACCCCGCATCGCCCCCACCGAGCATTATCCTGGCATGGCCGCCCCCTTACGCGGCATCGTCCACGACGAAACCACCCGTTTTATGGGCGGCGTCGCCGGCCACGCCGGCTTGTTCTCGACCGCCGCCGACCTCGCCCGCTTCGCCCAAGCCATCCTCAACGGCGGCGAACTCGACGGCGTCCGCGTCTGGAGCCCCCTCACCGTCCGTAAATTCACCCAGCCCCAGACCCCCTCCGACCAACCCATCCTCCGCGGCCTCGGCTTCGATCTCGATTCCCCCTTCTCCGCCAACCGCGGCGAACTCTTCCCCATCGGCTCCGTCGGCCACACCGGCTTCACGGGCACCTCCCTCTGGATTGACCCCGCCACCCAGACCTACGTCATCCTTCTCGCCAACTCCGTCCATCCGATGCGCCGCCCCGCCATCACGGCGGTCCGCGCCCAGGTCGCCACCATCGTCGCCGCCAACCTCGACGTCGACGCCCCCGGCATGTCGCTCACCGGCTACAACGAAACCATGGCCGGCATCCGCCGCCATGTCAACCGCGTCGGCTACGTCCAGTCCGGCCTCGACGTCCTCGCCGCCGAAAAGTTCGCCCGTCTTAAGGGCAAGCGCGTCGGCGTCATCACCAACCACACCGGCCTCACTCTACAAGGCCGCCCAGGCTTCCTCGTCATGCGCGAAATGGGCGTCAACGTCACCGCCCTCTTTTCCCCGGAGCACGGCATCTTCGGCAAGGAAGACCAGGAAAACATCACCGACGGTCGCGAACCCCAAACCGGCATCCGCATCTTCAGCCTCTACAACCAAGCCAACCGCCGCCCCAGCCCCGCCATGCTCGCGAATCTCGACGCTCTCGTCTTCGATATCCAAGACATCGGCACCCGCTTTTACACCTACAACAGCACCATGAAGAACGCTCTGGAAGCTGCCGCCGCCGCCAAGCTCCCCTTCTACGTCCTCGACCGCCCCAACCCCATCACTGGCGTCCGCGTCGAAGGCCCGCTGATGGACAAAGCCCTCGAAAGCTTTATCGGCTGCCACGATATCCCGCTCCGCCACGGCATGACCGCCGGCGAACTCGCCCGCCTCTTCAACGCCGAACTCAGCCTCAACGCGAAGCTCGAAGTCGTCGCCATGAAAGGCTGGCAGCGCGGTGACTGGCTCGATTCCACCGGCACCGTCTGGGTCAACCCTTCCCCCAACATGCGCAGCCTCAACGCCGCCCTGCTCTACCCCGGCGTCGCCATGCTCGAAAGCTCAAAGAACTACTCGGTCGGCCGCGGCACCGACGCCCCGTTTGAACAAATCGGCGCCGAATTCATCCAAGGCCGCCAGCTCGCCGCCGCCCTCAACGCGCGCAAGATCGCCGGCGTCCGCGTCTATCCCACCCGCTTCACCCCCACCGAGTCCAACCTGAAAGGCAAGCTCATCGAAGGGGTACGCTTCGTCATCACCGACCGCGAAGGCTTCGACTCGGTCCGCTTCGGCATCGAAATCGCCGTCGCGCTCCAGAAACTCTACCCCGGCCAGATCAACTTTACGACCAACGGCAAGCTGATCGGCAGCGCGGCTCTCATGAAAGAGTTCGCCGCCGCCGCCGATCCCCGCGCCGTGCAGGCGCGCTTGGAAGAGGAGCTAATCCCCTTCCTCGCCCGCCGCGCCAGATACTTGCTCTATTAGACGACCACGGTCTTGGCCGCCGACCGCGCTGGCGGTTCCTTGTCCGTATCCGCGCTCTTGCGCTTCGCCGCATCTACCATCCACAGCGGCGGCCGCCCGCGCCGCTTTCCGCGGCCCAGCGCCAAGCGCTCCAGCGTCGCAATCGCCTCTTCTAAAGAGTCCCTTTCAGCCTTCAATTCAGCAAGAATTTTGGTGACGTCCATTTCAGTACCTTCGACTTCCTGTATTCCGTTCGTAGAACAGGAGTACGCAATGTAGGCGTTCTCCTCCTTCTTTGTACTCGAAAATGGGTACCCGTTTCAAGACTTTTGTTCTGAATTCAGAACAGCACCCCTATTTAACCAATCAATTCACCGCTTTTTGCCGACTCCAATACCAATAAAACGGAATCCCGACCACGATTATCCCCACGCCGATCAGGCTCTCTCGCGGCGATTCGAGCAGCGTCGACACAATCAGCGCCCCCGCCACCAGCACAAATACAATCGGCACAAAGGGATATCCCAGCGTCTTATACGGCCGAACTAGGTCCGGACGCTTCCGCCGCAGCACCAGCACCGACGCCGTCGCCATCCCGTACAAAATCCACGAAGCGAAGATCACCGACGTGATCAACTGCTCGTACTTCCCCGTCAAAATGAACAGCATCGACCAACCCGAAAGCAGAATAATTGAGTTCGCCGGCGTGAAATACTTCGGATGCACCTTCGCAATCGACTGGAAGAACAGCTTATCCCGCGCCATCGCAAACGGCACCCTTGACCCCGATAGAATCGAACCGTTCAACGCCGCGAAAATCGAAATCATCGCCGCAATCGATACCGCGTTTGCCCCCGCCGTCCCCCAAATTTGCCGCATCATTTCCGCCGCTACCCGGTCACTCGTCGCCACCGCCCCCGCCGAAAGCACGTAGAAGTAAGCGATGTTCGCCGCCAGATAAATCGCCATCACCGCCAAACTCCCCAAAATCAACGCAATCGGCAAATTCTTCTGCGGATTCTTGATCTCGCTCGAAACCATGCTCACATTGTTCCAACCGTCATAAGCCCACAGCGCCGCCACCAGCGCCGCAAAGAACCCGGCCCACCCGCCCGTCGACGACGGAATACTCGTCGTAAAATTCGCCGTCGAGCCTCCCGAATACGTCAACCCCACCCCAATAATCAGCGCGATCAACGCGACCTTGAGGATCGTCACCCCCACCTGCACCCCGCCCCCCACCTTCACCCCAAAGTAATTCAAAAAGCCGAGCGCCGCGATCACCGCCATCGCCAGCAACTGCCCAGTCTTCACTTCGAGCCAGGACGACTGATAGATCGTCGTATCCAACCCCGGATAAAAATTCGTCATGTAGATGAAAAATCCCGTCGCCAAACTCGCAATCGATCCCGATTTTGCCACCCACATCTGCGTCCAGCCGTACACAAACGCATAAAACGGCCCATAGGCCTCCCGCAAATAGGCATACTCCCCGCCCGCCTCCGGCATCGCCGAGGCCAATTCGGCATACGTCAACGCCCCCGCCAGTGAGAGCAACCCCGCAAAGACGAAGACGAAAAACACCATCTCCGCCGACCCCACGCTCAGCACCATCTTCTTCGGCACAAGGAAAATTCCCGAGCCAATTACCGTCCCGACGACGATCGCCGCCGCCCCCCAAACGCCCAAATCCCGTTTTAGCTCAACCATTCTGAACCCTCTCTTCCTTCAAAAAAATCGATATCAAAAGCGCCGTCAAAACGGTGACAGCCGACCCAATCAGGACATACCAAGTCCACGCAATACTCGTCCCAAATTTCACGTAAAGGTTCGTGATCAAACCCGCGAGCATCCCCACCATCGCGGCCCGCTCGCCGACGTGCTTCGTCAAAACCCCCAACAAAAACACCCCCAAAAGACACCCATACACGATCGAAGCAATCGATAATCCCGACTCGAGAACGGATTGAATGTTCTGCGCCACCAGCGCAATCGCAAACAGCACGCCTCCCCAGCCCACCGTTATCCAACGCGACCAATACAGATAATCCGCCTCCGGCCGCGCGACTTTGGCCATCGGCTTCCAGAAGTCCATCACCGTCGTCGACGCCAGCGCGTTCAGCGCCGCGCTCAAATTCGACATCGCCGCCGCCAGGATCGCCGCCATCACCAAACCCGCAATCCCTCGCGGCAGGAAGTCCCAAATGAACTGCGGATAGATCCGGTCCATCACCGCCGGAGGAGTCTGCCCCGTGTCTTTGTAGTAGACGAACAAGATCAGCCCAATCAACAAAAACAACGAAAACTGAAAGAAAATCACGATCCAGCTACCAAACAACGCCCATCTGCTATCCGATTCCGTCCGCCCCGCCAGCAACCTCTGCACCATCAATTGTTCGGTCCCCTGGCTTGCCGTCGTCAGGAACGCGCCCCCGATCAACCCCGCCCAAAAACTATACGGTCGCGAGAAAAACTCCTGCGACCACTCAAACCGGAAATCAAAGATGCGCAACTTGTTCGCCGCGCTGGCCGTCTCCATGATGTGCGACCAACCGCCCGGAACGAGTTGGAAAATCACATACAAACTCACGAGCGCTC
>JANODS010001119.1:0-3535 GCA_031412835.1 Acidobacteriota bacterium
GTCGCGCATGAACTTAGGGCTATGAATCACCTTGATGGTTTCTTGCGCGGCGAGTCCCGGCGCGACGAGTTTGCGACCTCCAGAAAAGCCGAGCATCAGGTGGGGTTCAATGAAGCCGAGGGTGATGTGCAGATCGGCATCCAGGAACCGCCGGTCAATGAATACGGGCGTTCCAGAGGCGGTGGTGCCGAGCGAGGCGTGTTCGTCGAAGTTTTTCGCGCGGTGGTTTTCCACGCGGATGGTGCCGTAGATTTCGGGGCCAACGATCTCGCGCATTTCGTCAGCGGTGGCTTCGCGGTGCAGCCCGGTGGCGATGAGGATGACGACGTTTTCGCGAGCGATTCCTCCCGCTGCTAGCCGCGCGAGCAGCGGCGGCAGGACGCGGCGGTTGGGAGCGGGGCGGGTGATATCGCAGACGGAGATGGCGGCGGTCCGCTTGCCGAGCGCGAGTTGAGCCAGCGGAGGACGACCGATCGGGGCGTCGAGCGCGGCGGCGATGGCGGCGGCTTCGTCCGGTAGACCTTGGGCGGAGCGGGCTTCTAGAAGTTGATAGTCATAGCCCGTGGGGAGGGTGACGGGTAGGCCTGTTTTGCCGAAGGCCAAGTCGATTTGCATGAGAACTACGATAGCTCAGGCAGGCCTCGAAAAAATAATTCTAAAACATGAGCATCCTTTTCCGCTTTCTCCGCGTTCATACAGTAGAAGACGTTGCCGATGAGTATCCGAAAAATACTTGGCGGTCGATGTCGCGGCGGCAACAATAAATCCGCTGAAACGTTTGGCGGTGCAATTGCACTAGAAAAGGCAAGTGAGGTAGTTATGATGGTCTCAGCGATAATTGGCGGTTTTTTGATTTTAGGCCTGTTTTTCTCGATGCTTTCGTCTGGTCCGACGCGCGTTGCGCGATCCCTCGAAGCGCTTAACGAGACGGGTCAACCGGATACAGTCGCGTAGCTTTTTGGCACAGTGTAGGTGCAAGGTTACACTGTCTAGATGCTACGCGCTGTTCGATTCCTTCTTCTCTCCGTTTCGCCCCTCCTTTCGCAAACTCCCGATTTTGACATTCTGATTACTGGTGGCCGCATCGTGGACGGCGGCGGTAACCCATGGTTCTTCGGCGATGTAGGGATCAAGGAAGACCTGATCGTCTACGTAGGGCCGACGACCAACCGAACGGCGCGGAAAACGCTGAGCGCTCGGGGCTTGATAGTAACGCCCGGATTTATCGATACCCATTCCCACGGACGGCGCGGCATCTTTGAGGTGCCGACGGCGGAGAACCAGATCCGACAGGGCGTGACGACGATCATCGAGGGCCCGGACGGCAGTTCGCCGTATCCGTTAAAGCCCTTCCTGGACCGGTTCGCGAAGGTGCCCGCCACGACCAACTTTGGGCTGATGGTGGGGCAGGGGACGATCCGCGAGCAGGTGGTAGGGCTGAAGGACCGGAAGGCCACGCCGGAAGAGATTGATCGCATGAAGGGGATGGTGCGCCAAGCCATGCTCGACGGTGCGTTCGGCATGTCAACGGGCTTGTTCTATCTGCCGGGAGCGTTCACGCCGACTGAAGAGGTCGCGGCGCTTGCGAAGGTCGCCGGGGACATGGGCGGCGTCTATACCTCCCACATGCGAAATGAGGCTGCGGCGAGTTTAGAGGCGGTGAAGGAGACGATCCGGATCGGCGAGTTGTCGGGCATTCCAGTGCAAGTGACCCATCACAAGATCATCGGGCGGGCCAATTGGGGGATGAGCAAAGATACGATCGCTTTGGTGGAAGCGGCCCGGGCGCGGGGGATTGATGTGACCGTGGACCAGTATCCGTACACGGCCTCGTCGACGGGCTTGGCGGCCTTGTTTCCGAAGTGGGCGCTCGAATCCGGGCAGAAGGCGTTTCTCGAACGCGCGTCGGCACCGCAACAGAGAGCGAAGATGCGGGTAGAAATTGCGACAGCGATCGAGGTGGACCGCGGTGCCGGCGATCCAAAAAATGTGGTGATGGCCAGTTGTGTCAGCGACCGGTCGCTGGCGGGGAAAACGCTGGCCGATGTGACGCGGGCGAAGGGCCGGGAAGTGAACTTTCAGAACGCGGCGGAGACGGCGATTGAGCTACAGGAAAAGGGGGGCTGCTCGTGTGTCTATCACGCGATCGCGGAAGAAGATATTGAACGGATTTTAAAGTTCCCGTTCACAATGATCGCCAGCGACGGGGGGATCCCGTTCTTTGGCGTCGATGTGCCGCACCCCCGCAGTTATGGAACCTTCGCGCGGGTGTTGGGCGTCTATGTCCGGGAGCGAAAGGTGATCGGGTTAGAGGACGCGATTCGCAAGATGACGAGTCTGCCGGCTAGCCGGTTTCGGATTATGGACCGAGGGCTGCTGCGTCCCGGGATGAAGGCGGACGTGGCCGTGTTCGATGCGGCGAAGGTGATCGATAAGGCCGATTTTGTGAATCCCCATCAATATGCCGAAGGGTTCGTGCATGTGCTCGTGAACGGGACGCCGGTGCTGGAGCAGGCCAAGATGCTGGAGGCGCGGCCGGGCCGGGCGCTGTATGGCCCGGGGTATCTGAAATGATTCGGCGGGCGGCTGCGGACGATATGGAGACCGTCCGAACGCTCTTTCGGGAGTATCAGGCAGACCTCGGGATCGATTTATGTTTTCAAAGTTTTGAGGAGGAGTTAGTGGGGCTGCCGGGGAAGTATGTCGCCATCTGGTTTGCCGAAGGTGACGGTGCGATTGCCGGGGTGGTGGCGCTGCGGCCATGGGGCGAAGGAGTCGGCGAAATGAAGCGGCTGTTCGTTCGGCCAGGCTTCCAGGGCAGGGGACTGGGCAGAGCCCTGGCGGAAGCGGTGGTGGAAGAAGCGCGACGAGAATGCTATAGAGCACTTCGATTGGACACGCTATCGACCATGGCGGCGGCAGTCGCGCTCTACCGAAAGATGGGCTTCGTCGAAATCGACGCCTACACTGTGAACCCGGTCGCCGGGGCCATGTATTTCGAACTGCCGCTCTACGCTTCGTCCCAAGTTACACGACGGTAGAGCTCGGCGAGGGGGATGGAGACTTCGAGGTGGACGAGGGAGAGAACGGCATCGCGCCCTTCGACCAGCGTGGTCGTCCAACCGTTAGAGCCCTTTTGCAGGTATTCGACCGACGGTTGGTCTTGCGAGATGAAGAGGATCTCGCGGAGAGAGTCAAGTTGCTTGTAAGCCGCAAGCTTGGCTCCGCGATCAAACGCTTCCGTCGATGGAGAAAGGACCTCGGCGACGAGTACCGGATTGTCGACTACTAACTTTCGGCGGTCTATGAAATTGGCTTTCCCGCAGACGACCATCGCATCTGGATAGCTAGACATGTCGGCGGCGAGCATTCGAATCAAGAAGTCGCTTCCTTGGACGGTGCAATCTCGGTCTTGCAAGGCATTTCCAAGTAGCCTTGCGATAGCGGTGGAAAGGAGGGAGTGAATCCACGATCCCCCCGCCATCATTTCAATGCGCCCTTGGCAATACTCGTGGCGGAACTGCGATTGTGCTTC
>JANODS010001120.1:0-1841 GCA_031412835.1 Acidobacteriota bacterium
CGGGGCATTTTAGTTTCCCGTTGGCCCCTACCCGTGGACGACCAGCCGGTACCGGCGGTCCGCCTCAGCCCAATCGACGAACTGCAAGAACTTCTCGGCGTAATCAGCCTTCTTGTTCTGGTAGTCGATGTAGTAGGCGTGTTCGTAGGTGTCGATCACCACCAGCGGCACCGCCAGCCACATCGGCCCCTGGGCATGCTCGTCGCTGACGACGTTGTACATCCGGCCGTTGACCGGGTGGACCACCAGCATTGCCCAGCCCGCGGCGGCCTTGGCGCTCGCCAGGAAGTCGGCAGCCCACTTCTCCACCGTCCCGAATCGCTTTTCGACCGCCTTGCGGATGCCTTCGGGCGGATCGGTCGCCTTCAGGGCCAGTCCGTCGAAGTAGAGTTCGTGGAGGATCACGCTGTTGCCACGGCTCGATTGGATCTGCTTCAGTCGTTCGAACGCGGCGGGGTCGATGATCGTTCCCTTCGCGTGACTTTCCTCAAACTTGGCGTCTGCACCAACAAACGCTTTCAACGCTCCGCCATAGTGGGCGGTGTGGTGCGGGGCGATCTGGGCCGCGCTCAGGAAGCCCGGCACCTCTTTGTGACGCAATGGCTTGGGGGTGCCGGTGGCCAGCCCGCTCATGGCGTGCGGGGATTTGACGACCTCACCGGCATCTGCCAGTCCCGGCACCAACATCGAACCGGCCGCGGCACCGGATGAGGCAAATAAGAAGTTGCGTCGGTTCATTGGATCCCCCGTGTGGCTTCCGCCTTGCTGGCCGAAAGAATCCATTCACGCCGGCATGTCGACTCTCGTAGCCGACATGCCTTATTCCCCTTCGCTCGAGGCCTGTCATGACCGATGTCATTCTCGCCGTCGATCCCTGCAAATACAACTCGGTTTCACGGATCCCCCCGCCGGTTCGATACATTCCGGGCCGTGGGTGCGTCCCAGGCGTGCCGGTTGACAGCGACCGTCACGTGAGGGATACGGATCGCCGGCGATTGTCATCAAACTCAGACCGAAAGCCCCCGACCCCCGAAATTAGAAGCCGATTCGCAAGAAACCCGATAGCTTCAAGGGGATTGTCTGAACCTAACTGGATACCTTTGTAATGAATTGCCTTCGATTGGAATATTTGGAATCGCGCCTGACGCCCGCCACGCCGGCGGACCTACTCGTCCAGCCTGCCGGGGAGTTCAACTGGTTGCAGGCCACGCCCGACGGCGGACTGATCGAACTCGTCTTCAAGGGCAACCAGCTCACATCCCGGACCCGCGTCGGCAACACCTGGATCGATGAAGATGTACTCCCGAACGACTCTGCCCTCCCGCCCGGCAGCCCCGTGTTCCGCGAAGATATCGAGCGCACAACGCGCATGGCGCAACTGCTGGTCACCCCGGATAGCACCGCGCACGTCTTCGTCCCCTCGTTCGCGCCCGGCGCTTCGCCCGGCGAGGCTGTCCTGGCGCTGGACCACTACACCCACGTCGATGGCGGGAATTGGGAGTTCGAAGAATCCGTCGCCGTTTCGGGTCCGCTCGGCGTCCAATCGCCCGAAAACATCGACAACGTCACGGGCGCGGTGGCGGCGGACGGCAGCATTCACCTCATCGCGGCGATGCGGTCCGCGCTGACCAACGGCGCGATCCGATATGCCACGAACAAGTCCGGCTCCTGGCAGTTCGAAACCGTCCCCGCGCCGCTGGAGCCGGTCTTTATCCTGAACTCCGGGGCCAACTATTCGACGCGCTATTTTTCCGTGGCCGTCGACTCCGCGAACGCGGTCCACATCGCCTACACGCCGCGATTCGAGCAGGAGAACTTCGGCCGCGTGCCCGCCACCACGC
>JANODS010001121.1:0-14445 GCA_031412835.1 Acidobacteriota bacterium
TGTGAATGGTAAGTGCCTGGACTTGGACGGATTCCATCACGGGTTAGTAGAGGGGAACCGATGTTACGAGTTGGCTCACTTCGGGATCGTGATGAATAATACGAATCCGGATATGCAGAGCGTGGGGATTCGGATTATCGGGAATTGGATCGAGGGTGCGCCGTGGGGTGGAATCTTTGTGATTGGCTCGGGGCATGTGATTGAGAAAAATGTCTTGCGGGGGTTGGAGAGGTCGCGGTGTAGTGAAGTGGGGAAGGCGGGTTGTGTGTTTTTGGCCGGGGAGCCGGAGATGTTACGGACGGGGATCTACTTGGGAGAACGGGCCGAGCGGGGGGCGGTGACGCGGGGGAACCGGATCGTCGACAATGAGATTTCCGGTTGGCGGATGGATCGTGCCTGTATTGGGTATGGTCCGGCGGTGAAACGAAACGAAAATACTGTGCGGGGCAACCGGTGCCGGCACGAAGCAGGGAGCCCATGAGCGAACAAATTGTCGAACAGATGCGAGCGGACTGGAACGCGCGCGCGACCGAAGATGCGAACTACTATGTGGCATTTGGGCGGCGAGACCAGGACGAGGATGGGTTTGACGCGACCGGCGACGAGATTGTCCATGGGCTGAAGTGGGAGCTGCGCCGCTTTCCGGAAGGGAACTTGCGCTCCGGCCGGGCGCTAGAGATTGGCTGCGGACCGGGGCGGTTACTGAAGCCGATGAGCGCGTTGTTTGGCGAGATCCATGGCGTGGATATTTCGGATCAGATGGTGGAGCGGGCGCGGGTGCGTTTGCAGGGGATTCCGCATGCGCATGTGCACGTCGCGCCGCGCTCGAACCTGGACATGTTCGCGGATGAGTCGTTTGACTTTGTGTATTCGTACGCGGTTTTTCAGCATATTCCGAGCCGGGAAGTGGTGTTGGGATACCTGGCCGAGGCGCGGCGGGTTCTGCGGGATGGGGGATTGATACGGTGCCAGATTAACGGCTTGCCCGAGACCGCGGCCCGCTATGACACTTGGAGCGGGGTACGGATTAGCGCTGGAGAGTTAGAGGCTTTCTGCCGGGCGCATGATTTCCAGATGTTGGCGCTCGAAGGAGTTTCGACGCAGTACATGTGGGTGACTCTGCGGAAGCGGGCGGCGGGGTGGTACGAGCGGGCGACGAAGCCGGAGGAGCTTGTGACCATTCGGCGGATTACGAACGCCGAAACCTCGGAGCCGTTTGCGCCTGCGCGCGGGAGATACGCCGCGCTGGCGCTGTGGGTGAACAATCTGCCGTCGGACTGTGATTTGTTGAATTTCCAGGTGACGGTGGGGGGGGAGCGGGGGCGGTTGACTTACATTGGTCCGCGGGAGCGGGACGGGTTGACGCAGGTGAACCTGCGTTTACCGTGCGATGTTGGGACAGGCTTGCAACTCGTGCAGTTGGGATGGTGCGGGGAATCGATTGGGTTGCCGAAGAAGGTTCGAATATTGCCGCCCCCGGCAATGGTGCCCCGACTGATTGCGCTGAGCGACGGGGTGAACTTGGTGGGCGGAGCGCGAGTGGAGACGCGGAGCGTAAAGCTGACGTTCGAAGAGGTAACCCGGCCGGAAGAGTTTGCGGCGACGATTGACGGGGTGCCGGTGGAGGACTTGGAGTTCTTTTGCACCGACCCGATGCCGCCCCGGTTCGAGGTGAACTTCCGGATCCCGAATGAGGTGGGGATGGGGAGCCATTTGCTCGAAATGCGGGTCGGCCGACGACGCTTGGGCGTCGTCAGCCTGGATGTTGTGAGCTAGAAGGACTATTCGAAGTAGCCTTTGGCGAGTTCGGGTTTAGCGTCAATCGCTTGGCGCCAATACCCCTTCGCTTCCTCGGTGCGACCCTGCGCCTTGAGTGCGTGGCCGAGATTGAGGAGCGCTTCGGCGAACTCGGGTTTCTCCGCAAGGGCCTCATTGTAGAGGCGAATGGCGTCGTCGAGCTGACCGGATTTCTGGAGCAGGAGCCCGGTGTTGTAGAACAGTTCGGGCGAGCGTTCGCCGAGGTCGATTAAGCGAGCTTGGTAGTCGAGGGCTTGGCCGAAGTCCTGCTGTTCGACGGCGATCGCCGCCAAGCCGCGCAGGGCGTCGACGGAGTCGGCTTTGAGCGTGAGGAGCCGATTGAAAGTGACGGTGGCGGTATCCAAGCTGCCGGTCTTCCACTGGGCTAGGCCGAGGTTGACGAGCGCTTCGGGCCAATCGCCCTTCTTCCGCAGGGCGGCTTCGAAGGCCTCAATGCTGCCCCGATAGTCGGTGCGTTCGAGGCGGAGGTAGCCGAGGCGGAACCACGCTTCGTCCCAATCCTGATTTTTGGCGAGCAGCTTTTGGTACATTTTCTCCGCGTCTTCCTTTTGGCCGTTCAATTCCTGGACGGTGGCCAGATTGAAGAGCACTTCCGGAATATCGGGAGTGATGCGGAGCGCCTTTTCATAAGCTTCCCGGGCTCCGGGAAGGTCGTTGAGCTCCTGCTTGACGATGCCAAGGTTGATGAACCCTTGCTTGGCGTCGGGCCGAATCCGAACGGCTTCGGCGTAACCCCGCAGCGCTTGCTCGTACTTTTTCAGTTTTTGGCAAGCGACGCCGAAGTTGAACCAACGTTCGAAGTGATCGGGCGTGAGTTCGACGAGCTTCTGGCAGAGTTTGGCGGCGGCTTCAAAGTCTCCTCGGTTAAATGCAACCGTGGCCAGACCTTCCATGGCCGCCTGGGAATAGGGCCGGAACGAGAGCAGTTGTTCGGCACAGCGTTGCACTGCTTCGTCATCTTTACGCGTCAAAGCGATGGCGAGCAGGTTCGTGAGGGCCTCTTCTGATTTCGGGTTACGGCTGAGGGTATCTTGATAAAGAATGGCCGCTTCATCGAACCGCCAGAGCAGCTGTAACGCCACGGCTTTACCGAACCGAGCGGTCTCGTCATTCGATTTGACCTTCAAATATTCGTCAAAAGCCGCCAGAGCGGGTTCTGGCTTTTCCAGATGCAACTGACAGATGCCTAGGCCGAGCTTCGCTTCGACACGTTGCGGGTCGAGATCCTGCGCTTCGACGAAACGGTCCGCGGCAGCTTCCCATTTGCCCAGTTTCTCCAAACACACCGCAAGATTGTAGACGGCCGCCGAATGGCCGGGCGACAGCTCGAGCAGCCGACTGTAGCTTTTGGCCGCATCCTCAAACTGCTCTAACTCACAGAGAAGATGGCCGCGGGCGGCGAGGAGTTCCGGGTGATCCGGAGAGAGACTGAGGGCGACGTCCAGCTCCCCGAGCGCTTCGCGGGTTCGCCCTTCCATATGAAGGGCTACGGTACGGGCCAGCGAGGCGCCGGGTCCGGAGTTCGGAATCGACTGGGGGACGGCGGGCCGGGAGCTGTTTGACGGAGGGCGATTGGTGCTCATGGACGAATGGTTCCTGCTTTAGTAATCGGATGCGGAGCGAGAAAAGAACATAGCTTGCCGAAAAAATCGTGTTGATGGGTCAATTCGATGCGGTAAATTCTGGGTTGATCCCCGTCGCCGCTAAACAGACCGATGCCGCCGGAAGGGTGTGTGGTGTCGGTAAAGACGTCAATCGTCTGATCCTGAAGGGTTGTGGCGAAGGTGTTTCCCGAGACTTCCATGCGGATTTTCACCGTCGTCGCGTTGCCAAGCCGGGATTGGATGGGCATTGTTTGCCGCCGGGTGACGCGCCCGTCTTTCACCGTCCAGCGCTCGAAACTGAGTTGTTGGCTAGGGCCGCTGCCAGAAACGTTGAGCCGCGCGGCGACATAGTTGCGAAGGTTAGTGGCTCGAACCATCCACGAAATCGACCGGCGTTCGACGGCGGCACTGAGGTCAAAGGTGTAGTCGACCATCGGAATGGAGGGCTGATAGATGGCCATGCGACCGGGTCGGACTACGCCGCCCTTATCATACGTCCACGAGCGGGCCCAGTTACCCTCTCCTTCCCAAAGCCCGAGCCCGGCGCTGAAGTCCTCTTCAATATGAATGCTCGCTCGGCTAGCGATGCGGTCCTCAAGGGCATCAAAGTTCAGGCCCAGGTTTATCTTCGCCGCTTTTTCGAGAAAA
Source organism: Acidobacteriota bacterium (assembly GCA_031412835.1). GTDB lineage: Bacteria > Acidobacteriota > Terriglobia > Bryobacterales > Bryobacteraceae. The sequence goes on from JANODS010001121.1 coordinate 4,071, forward strand.
CTCGTGGCGGCATCGGGTTTCGGAAGTGCACTGACGGCGCTGATGGGTGAAGGGACGGAGATGGCCACCGGATGGGTGGGCCAAAGCCAGAAGCCGAGGATGAGCGGAAGGCCGAAGGCGAGCCATTTCAGGTCCGCCGGCGCGAGCTTCCAAAATCGTTTCGCACGGTCGAAGGTCTGCTTCTGCAGGACATTTCGAACATCGGTCAGCGCGATCGTACGCGTCGAGTTTTTCTCTTTCAGCGAGATTCGGGGAAGGGCGGTTGTCGGCCAGATGGGTCTGGCGCGCCAGGCAGACGGGTCGATCGCCCGGGCCACTGCGAGTTGTTTGCGAGGTCCGGGGACCAACTGCGCAAGCGAAAACAGATGCAAGCGGAGCGCCGTACTTTGGTGTTGGTTTCGGGTCACCGAATGAGGAACGATGACAATAGGAGGTCCGGGCAGAGGGATGACGGCGCTGGCCAGAATGCGAAACGAAGCCAAGGCCGGAGGGGACTGCAACGGGAACAGCGCGGGGGGGGACGCGCCGGGCGCGATCAAGTCCAAGTGACGATCAAGCAGGTTGATCGTGATGGTCGGCTTTTCGGGTAGCGGATCGACCGACCCAAGGGCCGGATTTCGCGGAGCGGGGGCAGCCACGGGTACGAGATCGACCGCCGCGGCGACTCTGGCGGGAAGAAAGCGCGTGGCCGGACGTTCAAGGATTGTCGGGACAACCGGGGCTACCAACACGGGCACCAATTTCGCGGGTGATTGGGCGGCCAAGAGAGGCTTGGCCGGCAGGAGCGACTTGGCGAAGGACCAAGCTATTCGAATCGAAGGAGGGGCGGGGAAGTGGGTTTCGCCATTCGTGGGAGCGGCGTCTGTCGCCGTGGGAGCGAGAAACGGCATCCGCTGGATTGGCGGAAGAGTTACCGCTTGCATCTCGAGGCTCGATTGCAGGAGCGGCGGCCTAAAGTCGGTGCAGGGTCGCACTAGGCTCTGGTGAAACGCAAATGAGTTCGGACTGATCGCGATCCGCGGCGGCCAGGGAAGGGCACTGGCGTCGCGTATCGCTACCCGTTCGCCCAAGCCGAGTGTCTCTGCATTCAACTCCAACAGTTGGTCGAGTCGAGCGCTGTGCCGGAGCTGCTCGGCGATCAACAAACTCCCCACGTCTCCGACGGAACGGGCCATCGACCAGAGGCATTGAGTGGCGAAGCCGACCGAATCAGCCGAGATGGCGATACCCAGCCCGAACGACAATGGCCGACGGGGTTGCAGCAGCGCCAACGAAACCGAAGCCGCGGAGACCAGCGTCGGCGAATCCGCAGCGGGCCGCGGGGGACGCAGAGGTGCGAGCGAGGTCGCCGAGGCTGGAACGGCGGCCTCGCTGTCGCAAGGATGAGGTAGACTCCACGACGGAAGGATGCTGAGCGAAATCAGTTGCGTCGCCGGTCCCTCGGGCTCTGTTTCTTGCTCCGATTCCAGTAGGGTCCAGGCCAACGTTCGGAGCGTTGAGGTCGGCAGGGTTGGCCGCGGCACCGCCGAGGAAGCCAAGGGCTCGCTCGACCGCTCACTCTGGAAAGGCACCGGCCAGAACGAAACGACCGTGGTTGCCCATTGCGGAGCGAGCGTCGCCAGATCAGACCGCGACCGTTGCAGCATCACGCCTAATGGCGGCGTCATCGGTTCGGCAGGTAGCTCAAAACTCCAGTATTCACGGTACTGCTGTGGCGAGAGCGACGCCGGGCCCGCCAGAACGGAGGGGGTCGGCACTGGGGCTGGCAGCGGCTTCGGAGCCACGGCTTGAATTGGCTCGATCACCGCCACCGGTGCCGCCGACCTCGACGCCATGCGGCCCGTCGATTGCAGCCGGGCGACCGCCATCGAGGACTGCTCTTGTAGATAGGCCTCCCGATGCTTCGGGGAGCAAAACTCAGGGTCACTGAGTCGCCGGAGCAGCGAAATCGGTTTTTGGCAGAACTGGCAGAGCATACCAAGACAAGAAGAGGGCAAGAACCATCCCCATAGTAGGCAAAACTGCCCGCCGTTACTACGCAGTGAATGCCTGATTCTTAGATCTCGTGGGTGCTTTTTGGCCGAATTGCCTAAGGTCTTTCGCCTACCCGACGGTCTTCCGACGGATCAAATCGGGCCGTTCGAAGACTCCCGGTGCGAGGTCGATGCCGAGACCGGGGCCGGGCGGTAGATCGAAGTAGCCTTCGCGGGGGCTGGCGAGTTCGCCGACGATGGCTGTGTACTCATCGGCGTAGTGGCGGCGAACCGACTCCACGATCTGTAAATTAGTTAAATTGGCCGCCAAATGAAGCGATGCGGCGTGGAGAACGGGCCCACCGCAGTTATGTGGGGCGGCCGGTAGATACCAGGTTTCGGCCATGTTAGCGATTTTGCGGGCTTCCGAGAGGCCGCCGACCCAGGAGACATCGGGCATCACGGTTCGCGCGGCGCGGTTTTCGAAGAGCTCTCGATATTGCCATCGCGTCATCAATCGTTCGGAGAGGGTCAGCGGCAGATGCGTGGCCGTCGCGAGTTCGCGGTACGCGGCGAGATTGTCTTGGGGCAGCATCTCTTCGAGCCACATCGGCTCATACTCTTCACAAGCGCGAGCGATGCGAATGGCGCAGGGAAGGTTCCAGAAACCGTGAAACTCCATGGCGACGTCCATGCGGTCGCCGAACTCCTTCCTAATGAGCCGCAGTGGTTCCAGGCCACGGCGGATTTGCTCGGCGGTTATGGAGTGGCCGCCGGTCTCCTTGGCAATCGGGTCCATCGGCCAAATTTTCATGGCGGAGATGCCAGAGTCAAGAAGACTAGCCGCCAGTTCGACGGGTTGCGTGAGAAAACTGAGGTGGTCGTAGCAGGTGTTATAAGTACGGATACGGTCGCGGGACGCGCCGCCAAGTAGTTGATAAACGGGTTGGTTGGCGACTTTGCCGGCGAGATCCCAAAGCGCCATGTCGATAGCGGAGATGGCGCGCATTTCGGTACCAGCCCAGCCAGAGTAAGAGATAGCTTCGAACATGGAGGCCCAGAGAGCGTCGATGCGCGACGGGTCCTGACCCAAAAGGCGAGGAGCGAGGCTGGAATGGACGACGGCCTCTTCGGCGGCGGGGTGGGGGTAAGTTTCCCCGAGGCCGAAGAGGCCGCTATCCGTATGAATCCGAACCCAAAGCCATTGAATCGGTCCGGCGTGAACCGTGACGCCATGGGCCAGTCGGAGGGTCTCAATTTTCGTGATCTTCACGAAAACTAGGTTACATCGCTTCGGGCATGGGCAGGTTAGCCTTGGCTAATGTCTTTGAAAGCAGCTCGATAGCGCATTTCTCCGACATGGTCCGGGCGATAGAGATTTCTGTAATGAGCATGCGACGGGCACAATCCAGCATCTTCTTCTCGCGGAAGGAGAGTGGCTTGGCGGACTGCAGTAAAACGAGTTCCTTAAAGACTTCGGAAACGCCGGACAAGCCGCCGACCCGCATCTTTTCGGAGTTCTCTTTGAAGCGATCCTTCCAGTCCTGAGTGCGTTTGCACTCAGCCGTCGAGAGGAAAGCTAGGACACGGTTGGCCTCAGTGGATTTGGTTACCTTTCTTAGACCGACGTCAGAGACGTGGCTGAAAGGCACCATGACCGTGAGACTGTTGTACGTCAGCCGGAGCAGGTAAAACCGCTCGGACTGCGAACCAAACGATCGGGTGCTGATATTTTCGATTGTTCCAACACCGTGGTTTGGGTAAACCACCTTATCGCCGATGTGAAAGGTCGTGCAGGGACCCATAGTACACCTTCCGTGAGTTGTTAAAGCTACTAAACCAGAGAGCAATCCAATGGTAATCCGCCCTAGGCGACGCGTCAAGAAGAAAATCTATAAAGTGAACAAAAGATGGACAAAAAGCACCGTCCAGGCGGAAAACGGTTTTCAACAGGGCTGAAATGCCCTATTTCAGCCTGATTACACCCACCTTGAGCAAGTGTGAAAGGCGGCGCAATTCAAGGCGACACCTCGTCAAGGTGTTGCCCGCCGACGAATTGGGGAATGAATTTGAAGGATAGAGAGCACAAAACTCCAATGTCGGATATCCTAGTACTTTCCTATGGAGAAAATAGGCCGGTACACCATTCTGGGCGAGCTCGGTCGTGGCGGGTTCGGAATCGTATATAAAGCGCAGGATCCAAAGATCAACCGGATCGTTGCGATCAAGACCATCCCTACTCAGGAGTTGCGGAGTTTTGCGGGGGGGAAGGAGTTGTACGAGCGGTTCTCCAGGGAAGCGCAGTCGGCCGGATCCCTGAGTCATCCGAACATCGTGACCGTGTTTGAGTTGGCCGAAGACGAAGCGGTGACCTACATCGTCATGGAGTTTGTACCAGGACGATCGCTACGGGACTTGATGAGCGATTCGACGCCGATGGCGGTCGATAGGAAGTTGTCGCTGATCCGGCAAATGGGCGAGGCGCTCGACTTCGCTCATGACAACGGCATTATTCATAGAGATGTGAAGCCCGCCAATATTTTGGTCACCGACGCCGGTGTGGCGAAGATCGCCGATTTCGGGGTGGCCAAGATTGTCAGCCAGCATACGATGTCGGCGACGGGCGTAGCGGTGGGGACGCCGAGTTATATGTCGCCGGAGCAGATTATGGCGAAGAGCGTCGATGGGCGGAGCGATCAGTTTTCGCTGGCCGTGATCGCCTATGAGCTATTGACCGGAAAACAGCCGTTTGACGGCGACTCGCTGCCGGCCTTGATTCATCAGATTTTGAGTATCGAGCCGCCGGATCCGGCGACCGTGTGTACAGAGGTTGAGCGGCCGGGGTCGGACGTATTGCTCCGCGGTTTGGCCAAGTCGCCGGACCTGCGGTTTGCGAGCTGCGTGGCCTTTAGCGACGCCCTGCGCCGGGCGGTAGTGAGCAAAGAGATTACGGCGACCTTGCCGGTGCCGGTGGTGGCCCCAACGGGAGCCCCCGCGGCGGCGGTTGCCGCGCCCTTGGCGAAAACGGCATCCTCACCGGCGGTGAAGGCCGGGTTAGCAATTGGTTTAGGGATAGCCATAGCGGCGATTTATATTGTGCGAAGCGGAAGCCAGCCGGTGGCTGCTCCGGTGGTTCCGGAGAAATCGGCCCCGGTGGTCACGGCGCCAGCGCCAGTCCCGCAGACGATGCCGGTGGAAGACCGGCGGGTCGCCCGAGTAGAGCCGAAGCTTCCTATTCCGGCCGCGTCGGCACCGGTTCCGAAACCGGCACCACCCACTCCGGCTCCCGAAGTCCGTCCCGCCGAACCGCCCGACCCAGGGCCCGACGCCCCGGCGGCGAGCTACAATGGACCTCCGGAAGGTCGGTTTTCTTGGTCTGGCGTCTTTGGCCCCGGCGAGCGGCTCGTCATTGTCCGGAATCGCGTGCGGAAGGGAAGCGTCGGAGGGAGCGGTTTGCCACCGGGCATTCCCCTACAGGTGGAGGCGTCGCCTGCCGATATCAAGGTAGTGCAACAGCCGAATGCGGCCAACGGGTTTCGTCTCGTGGTGGCCAACGGCTCAGGGGCGCCGGTAAACAGCTTTTCGATTATGTGGAGAGAATTGCAGCATTGACAGTATTGCGCCTCATTGTTGGTCTCGTCGGCCTAAGCTTGTTTGGGCAAGTTCCCTCCGCGCCCGCTCGGGGCCAAGCGCTGGTTGTCGGAAACGCCGCCTACAAGAGCCTCCCATCGGTGCCGATGGCGGGTGCGGATGCCCGTGCGATGGCTAAAGCGCTGACGGCGTTGGGGTTGACGGTGACGTTGGTGCAGGACGCCGAGATCGCGTCGTTAGCCAAAGCGGTGGATTCGTTCTTGAAGTCGCTGGTCGCAGGGGAACCGGCCGTCTTTTACTACTCCGGCTACGCGGTGCAGGACAAGGGTGAGAACTATTTGTTGCCGCTCGGCTACGAGGCGGGCGGCGCGGATCCGGTCGAGTTTTCGGCCTATTCGTTGAAGCGGCTGGAGCGGTTCGTCGAGGCGAAGAAACCGGCTCCTGGTGTTCTCCTGTTTGAAGCGGCTCCGATGCCTCCGGCGTTGACTCGACACTTTGGCGAGGCGGGGCTGGCGCTGCTGGACGTCCGGACCTCGGACATGCTGATGGTGTTTGGGTCGCTGCCCGGGCAAGGCGTGAAGGATCCGGGGACGCGTGCCGTGAGCTATTTCACGCAAGCTTGGCTTGAGGAGTTTGAGAAGCCCTGGATCAGTCTCGACACGATGAGCCGAAATGTGAAGCAGCGGGTGGTGACGATGACGGGCGGGGCGCAGGCACCAACCGAGATGTCGACGCTCGTCAAGCCGTTCGCCTTTCGGGCTCGGCCCCCGCAGGAAATGGAATGGGAGCAGTTGACGAGCAGTCGAGATCTAACGGCGCTGCGGGCGTTTATCCAACGATATCCCCGAGACCCGCTCGCTAAGTTGGCCGAAGCGCGTCTGCAGGAACTCGAATGGGCCCAAACGCAGGGCCAAGCGACCACTGCCACACTACGGCAGTTCTTGGAACGATATCCCGGCCATCCGGTGGCGACCCGGGCGCTGGCGATCGCGGAGGCGGCCGAGCGGGCTTCGCGGACAGACGGCGTCGTCGACGCTTTGAACCGCTACCGCTTAGCCTTTAGCGAGAAAAACCTTGAAGGGGTGAAGGCGGCCCGTCCGTCGTTATCCGCTCAAGAGATGCGCACGCTCGAAGCAAGCTTCCGCATGGCAAAAAGCGTCACGATGACATTGGTTCCGAAGAAAGAGCCGCGGATCGACGGGGCCACCGCTTCCGTTCCTTGCGAAATGAAAGTAGAGATGAGAATGGACCGCAACACTCCGCCTCCGGTGACGCAGCAGGTGGTTGTGACCTTGAACCGCGGAGCTAATGGTTGGGTAATTGATACCATCCGCTAATGTTTTCTGGCGAGAGCGCCGATGGAGATTCCAGTGAAACGAATTTGCTTTTTCTTCGCCTTGATCCTTCCCGTGGTGGCCCATGATGGGGCCGCAACGGATAACGCTGTTGGTTCCAACAAGTTGGCCTATTTGATCCCGAATCTATTCGGGAATAGTGGTATCGTACTGCCCAACGCAGCCCATACTGCTCATTTTACGAGCGCCTTGCAATCGAACTTCGGGCCGTTCACGACCTCGCTCGTCAGCCAGTTGACCTCGCTGCCGATTCCGTCGCCCGCCTCGGGCTTTATTTTCAGCTTTGATAAAAGCTTGGGCGTTTACTCGCAGAGCACGCAAAGCTTCGGGCCCATTTACGCCGAGCGTGCCGAAACGTTGGGCAAGAACAAGTTCTTTGTTGGCTTCAGCTACCAGAATTTCAGTTTCGACAAACTCGACGGGATCGACCTGAAGCGGGTCCCGTCCGTCTTTCAACATCAGCCGGCGGGCCAGCCGAACTACGTCCTGGACGTGATCACGACCATGAACTCGTTCGATGTGAAGTTCGGCCAACGCGCGGCGTTTTTTACTTACGGTTTGACGGATCGGCTCGACGTTTCCGTGGCGTTGCCCTTTAACTCCGCCCGAATCGAAGCGGTCAGCGATGCCAAGATTCAACGGATCGGCACCGCCTCGGAGCCGGACATTCACTACTTCGATACGCCTTTTGGGGATCGCTCCCAGAAGACGTTTGCTCGTTCCGGAAGCGCCGAAGGTCTCGGCGACGTCGTCGTACGCGTGAAGGCGACGGCGGCGCAGTTTAAGAACGGTGGTTTGGCCGTTGGTATTGACGCTCGCATGCCAACTGGTGACGCCTACGACTTTCTCGGCTCAGGAGCCTACGGCGCACGGCCGTTCATGGCGCTCTCTTGGCGACGGGGAAACCTATCCCCTCACGTAAATCTCGCCTATCAATGGAATGGAAAGAGTATTCTCGCAGGCGATCTTATCTCTGGCGTGACCGGAGACCTGCCCGACCAAGTGCAGTACGTCGCCGGGCTTGATTACGGCATCACGAAGAAGTTTACCTTGGCGATTGACTACCTCGGCCAACGCCAGTTGAATGCCAAACGAGTTACTCGGACCACCTACCGCGGGGCCAACAACACGATGTTCCCGCAGATTGCAATCAACGACGCGTCGTTCCAGCAGAGCAGTTTGGCGACCGGGTTCAAAGTGAACCCGATCGCCTCGTTGCTCGTTTCCTTCAACCTGCTCTTTGCGCTCGACAACAATGGGCTCCGGGACAATATCACGCCTTTGATCGGCGTTTCCTATACGTTCTAGCGATGTGCCGCGAATCGGCGCAGGAGCGGTTATAGCGGGGCTTCCATCGGCCCCGCTCGGACCGGCTTCGTGGCAGGCAGCGTAGCGGACACTCGCTTACCATGCGGATGCCGCCGCATCCGATCCCGCTGCAATTCTGACCGGGGGATGCCGCGTTTTCGCCCGCTTTTCTATCGGCCTCCGCTCGGCGATGCGGTGGCGGGCGGCGTAGGTCGTCCCAGCAGAAACTTTGCGTACCAGTCGAGGTACCGCTGCATCCGATCCCGCTGGAAACTCGGACGCGCGATGCCGTGATTCTCGCCCGGGTAAATGATCAGTTGCGTCGGCGTACCCACGTTCTGCAGAGCTTGGTACATCTGTTCGCTCCCCAGCAACGGCACATTGAAGTCCTTATCGCCCCCCAGGAAGAGCGTCGGGGTCTTGATTCGGTCGGCGTGCAGGAAGGGGTAGCTGATCTTGATCCACGGTTCGAGACCTTTCCGCCAGGGCGGTCCAATCTCGTTGTCATATTGGTTGATGTACTGGTCGTGGCCGTAGAAGGCCAACGGAAAGGCAACTCCCGCGCCGCTGGTGGCGGCCTTGAAACGGTTATCCGAGGCGATCAGATAGTTCGTCAAAATGCCGCCGTAGCTCCAGCCGCCAACGCCCAGCTTGTCCGGGTCCGCCAGCCCCATGCTGACGACATGGTCCACCCCGGCGTGCAGATCGAGCACCTCTTTGTGCCCCCAGTCGCCGGCGATGGATACCGTATACTGCTGGCCGCGTCCATTGCTGCCGCGATAGTTCACCTGGAGCACCGCGTAGCCGGCGGCGGCAAACATCTGCCGTTCGATGGTCCACGAGTGTTGATCCTGGCCGTTCGGCCCTCCGTGAATGCGGAGCAGCAGAGGCACCTTGGTGCCGGCGACATAGTCGACCGGTTTGACGAGCAGACCATGCGCTTCGTTGCCGTCTTTGGCCTTGAACGAAAGCTCTTCGACCGGAGCGAGGCGCAGTTGCTTGAGTAACTCGTCGTTATGCCCGGTCAGCTTGCGGGTCGAGCCGCCCTCGATCACATGCACCTCGGCTGGGGCGAGATTCGTCGAGACCAGCGCCGCGACACAATCGCCGGACCGGTCGAGACTCGTAACGGCTAACTTCCCGCCGACCATCCGCTCGACCGGACCGCCCGTCACGGAGACCCGCGCCGGATAGACACTCATATCGTCGATCGCCAGGAACTCCACCTGCTTGCCGTCGAGGGTAAACTGATGGCCCGTTACGCCGCGGTCAAACGTGCCGGTCAGCAGTTTCGACTCGCCGCCGTCGACCGGGACCAAGGCGAGCCGGTTCATCGTGTACTCGCCCATCTTGTGGTCGCTACCCTGCAAATAAGCGAGCGATTTGCCGTCGGGCGACCAGACGGGCTGGGCATCCGAGCCCGTGAAACTGCTCAGTCGCCGCGGCGTCGCGTTCGCCTTCGCTTCCACCACCCAGATGTCCGAGTTCCGATTCCGATCCGCGTCCGCCGTCCGATTGCTCGTAAACGCGATCAATTTGCCGTCGGGCGACCAAACGGGCCCGGCTTCGTCGAAGTTCTCCGTCGTCACCGTCTCGGTCTGCTTCGTCGCCAAATCGAACAGAACAATGCGATTCCGCTTGGCCCCAGAGATATAACCGGCCCCGTCGCGTTTAAAGGAGTACCGATCAATCACGATCGCCTTCGGCTTTTCGTCCTTCTTTTCCTCGTCCTTCTTTGCTGGCTCATCGTCGTCCTTCAAAATCAACGCTAGCTTTTTGCCGTCCGGGGACCACTCGTAGGCCGAAAGCCGCCCTTTGACATCCGTCAACTGTTGGGCTTCCCCTCCGCGGCGGTCGATGCCCCAAACCTGGGCACCCTTCGCCTTCCCGGGTCGGCTCGAAAGGAACGAGAGATATTTACCGTCCGGGCTCCAGTTCGGGGCCGATTCGGACTCGGTGGAGGAGGTGACGCGAAGGTTTTCCTTTCCGTCCCGGCTGATCATCCAGACGTCGGTATCGCGTTTGTCGGCGGCGACGTCGGTGGTGGTCAGGGTGTAGGCGATCCATTTGGCATCGGGCGAGCAGCGCGGGGCACCGACATCCTTAAACTTAGCGAGATCATCAAGGGTTATCAGGCGGGGCTGCGCA
>JANODS010001122.1:0-1197 GCA_031412835.1 Acidobacteriota bacterium
GCGTGAACGGACTGGCGCTCTATCGCAACGACGGCAAGCGGTTCACCGATGTCACCGCCGCCGCGGGCCTCACCGACTCCGGTTGGTCGGTGGCCGCCGGCTGGTTCGACGCCGACAACGACGGCCTCCTCGACCTCTTCCTCGTGCACTACGTCGTCTGGCCTCCGGCACAGAATAAAGTCTGCCTTGCCCCCGACGGCCAGCGCCAGGTCTACTGTCATCCCAAGTATTTCGCGCCGACGGCCAACCGCCTCTTCCGCAACAAAGGGGACGGGACCTTCGCCGATATCTCTCAGTCCAGCGGCATCGCCCGGTCGTTAGGGAAAGGCATGTCCGTCACCTTTGCCGACTTCGACGCCGACGGTCGGACGGACATCTTCGTCCCCAATGATGCGCTCCCCAACTTCCTCTTCCGTAACCTCGGCCAGAACCGATTTGAAGAGGTGGCGCTGACCGCCGGTGCCTCGCTTCCCGACAGCGGCCGGGCCGTCTCGGGCATGGGCTCCGCGTTCACCGACGTCAACAACGACGGTCGTCCCGACATCCTATTCACGGCTCTGGCGGGCGAAAGCTTCCCCTACTTCCAGAACACCGGTCGCGGCTTCGAAGACCGTACCGCCCGCTCCCGCCTCGCCGCCGCCGTCGGCCGCCGCAGCGGCTGGGGCATCGCCGTGGCCGACTTCGACAACGACGGAGCCAAGGACATCCTCACGGCCAACTCGCACGTGATGGACAACATCGACCAGCACTCGGGCGACCGCTACCGTTTGCCGCTTTCGCTGTTCCGGAGCCGGAACGACGGGACGTTTGAGGATGCCGGGCCGCTGTTCCCCGGCGACGCGGCACATCGGGGTCTCGTCGTGGCCGATCTCGACAACGATGGCCGCTTGGACGTGGTGGTCTCGCGACTCGGCGAGGAGCCCCGGCTGTGGCGGAACGAGAGCCCGGCGCAGAGATGGATCGCTGTCGATGTCCCCGTCGGCACGACGGTGCAGATCGGCAGCCAGACAATTGTCCAGACGACGACGGTGGGCTACGCCAGCTCCGTTCTGGCCCCCTTGCATTTCGGCTTGGGTTCCCAGACCAAGGTTTCCAAGGTTCAGATCGCCTACCCGAATGGGAAGCTGAAGACGCTCCTTGATGTCTCGGCCAACCAAGTCCTGAAACAATAGTCGCGTCCGCGGTGTCCAAGCGGTG
>JANODS010001123.1:0-2408 GCA_031412835.1 Acidobacteriota bacterium
TTTTATCAAATCCACGAGTAGATGGCGGAGGGCCAAGCTCACGGGCGGAACTGCGTGCAGGACGATCCAAGATCATGCTGGTGGGTCGAGCACCGCGCTCCAAGCTCCCAGCACGCGGATCCATTCTGACTGGCTCAAACCATGGGCAAATGAAGTATGGTGGTGTGCATGCTGGCGGGGTGGGGTGGGGCAATGTGGGGGGATGCCGGGGCGAGTTTATTCAGAGCACGCTGAAGGCGACTTCGCCGGACGGGGCGATGCAGTTTGAAATGCTGCCCGTGCGGTCGTTCAGTTGGACCGACGACCGGGGGTTGCTGCAACTGATGCAGGCAGGGGCGCAAGGGGGCGGGTGCCAGGTGAATCAGCCGTTTTCGGCCGAGCAGTATGTGGACGGTTTTGCGCGGAAGGATCTGCGGGCGCGGGCGTCGAATATCAAAGTGGACGAGGTGAGGCGGCCGATGTTCAGTGCGCTTGATCAGACGGTCAACAACGCGTCGCGGCAAGCCGGGACGGCCTCGCAGCAGGAGACGGTGCCTGCTACCGGGGATATCACATTCGCCGATGGGACGGAGGGCATCCTTCAAGTAACGGTGACGAATAGCAGCCTGCGGCAGCCTAACTATGTGGGGGGCGGGGCGACTACGATGACGACGACGATGACATTTGCGATATTGATGCGGTTTCCGGCGGGTCGACGGCAGGAGGGTTCTCGGATGCTGAACATGATTTCGACGAGTCACCGGGTGAACCCGGTTTGGAAGTCGAATAAGGAACGGTTTATGACGCAGTTGGGCAACATGGAACATGCGGGGCGGATGGAGACGATTCGGTTGATGGGGGAACAGAGCCGTGAGTATGCGCGGGCCCAGAGCGCGGCGAGCGACCAGAGAATGCGGGATTGGGAGGGTCGGCAGGCGTCGCAGGATCGGCAGCATAAGTCGTTTGTGCAGGCGATCCGGGAGGTGGAGACGTGGCGGGACGGGAGTGGGGGTGTGGAGTTGAGCGCGGGTTACAGCCAGGCGTGGAGCCGGGGGGATGGGAGTTACATCCTGAGTAACAAGCCGGGGTTTGATCCGAGTTCGGCACTCCAGGATCCGCAGTGGAAGCCGATGCAGCGGGAGAAGAATTAAAAGAGGAACTTGAGGCCGAACTGGAGTTGGCGGCCCGTGGCTTGGGCTCCGCTGAGTTTGCCGAATTCCGGGTTGTTGTCGTTACAGGCCGACCCGGGGGTTCGTCCGATGCAGGTCATCGAGGGGCTGTTCGAACTGGCCAGGCTGAAGGTGGGCGTGTTCATGAGATTGAAGGCTTCGGCGCGGAACTGGAGGCGCATGCGTTCGGTGAGGTTGACTTGCTTGAAGAGCGAGAAGTCGAAGTTGACCGAGCCGGGGCCACGGGCGACGCGGCGGGCGGAGTCGCCAAAGAGTTGAATAGGGGCTCCGGTCGTGCTGGGCGTGGTGCCGGGGACACGGAAGGCGGCGGGGTTAAAGAACTTGTCGGGACCGCGGCCGGAGGTGACTTGGATGGGTTCGCCCTTGACGCGGTCGGGCACGTTGAAGGTGTTGAAGATGGGCGGGAGGCGGTTGGTCCGAATGTCGGTGGGGAAGCCGCCGCGAAGGGTGGTGATGCCGTTGACCTGCCATCCGCCGACGATTTTGCCGAGGACGTTGTTCCCGCTGAGCCAGCGTTGGCCAGGGCCCCAGGGGAGTTCGTAACCGTAGCTGACGTTGAAGATATGGGCGACATCGATGGGGGCGAGGCCGGTTTCGCGGGAGAGGTTATAGGAGTCGAGAGCGATGGAGGTGCCGCCGTTCTGCGTGAATGCGCTGGGGCCGCTGCCGCCTTGCTCCATGTTCTTTTGCCAGGTGTAGTTGGCTAAGAAATTGAGGCCGTTGCGGTGGCGCTTTTCGACGCGGAGGTTGAAGGCGTTGTAGTTGGACTTGGCCTTGGAAAACGTCGGGATGACGGTGCCGTTGACCATTGGATAGGGGCGGCGGCTTTGGACATTACGGCCGTCGAGGGCGAATTCAAAGGGCACTTGATTGACGTTGATGAAGAGGGTGGCGAGGTCGCGACCGCGGGCGCCTTGGTAAGAGGTTTCGATGAGCAGCGCTTCGGCGGGTTGGAACTGGAGGGAGAAGTTGTACTGTTCGAGCATGGGGAAGCGGGCGTCGTGGAAGCCTTGCGAACGAATGGTGCGGGTGAGGGGGGAGGTGGCGCTGAAGGCTTCGAGGGTGGTGGCGGTGGGTCCGGCTTGGACGGGGGTGTTGATCGTATACGGAGGGAGCACGGTGCGGGCGGCGTTGACGACGGGGGCGATGAGGGCCGGGGTGTTGGGGTTGTTACCGGCTAGCTGGGTGACTTCCTGATTCTGGTCGCGGAGGCCGTAGAAGATGCCATAGCCGCCGCGC
>JANODS010001124.1:0-2954 GCA_031412835.1 Acidobacteriota bacterium
GGTGGGTCAGCTTATGAGACATGGGACCCGTCTCCCGGCGCTGGGTATGGGGGGTGCCGGAGGGGTGGGTTCAGGACCTGGGCAGTCTCGATTTGGCGGGTGGGGAGCAGGCTTGTTTCGTGTGGGGGGATTTGTGGGGAGTCGGATTAAACATCCTATGCAACACTGAGCAATCATGGAGAACGGCCCGGTCGACACTCGCGTTCCGCTGTCTGCTCTCGAAGCAACGATTGCAACGGGTTAGCAGCGATAAGTAAACATAGATATGGCTCCCAAAGTGTTGATTCTGAACCACTTCCCTAGCTGTTAACCGAAGGGTTGTAGGTTCGAATCCTACCCGGGGAGCCAACTCAATCAGCATCTTGGGGTACCGCCCGGGCACCCCTCTAGCACCACAGGACTTACGCCGTCTCGAAGAAATCGCGCACTTTGGCCACGATTTGGTTGGGTGTCATGTGGCTCGCCGCATCGAGCACAAACTGTTTTCCACGAAAATGTACATCGTCGCTGAGCAGATTGCGCATCTCTTCCTGTGCGGTGCCGGGGCCAAAAAGCAGGATGTGATCGTACGGGGCAAGTTGTACTGCGATAGCATGGAAATGTTTCAGTATCAGCGCCTTCTCGGCTTTGTTGATCGTGTGTTCACTTGTCCGGTGATGTTCGGGCGCGGTGGTTTCGAAATTGCCCGCAATGGCAAACTCCCCCTCTGGGGCTGAGACAATGACCGCTTGGCGGTGATCGAGCCACACTCCAGCCTGCTTTTTCCGTTTCTCCAGCAGTTTTTCGGATCCGTGATCCGTTGTTGTAGCTTTTTTCAATTGAGAAGCTCCTTATTCGACTCTAGTTTGCGGCTCCGGGTCGATCTCGACTCGAACGCGGACTCTAGGAGTCATGGAAAGTACAGCACGCGAGGTGCCAATCGCACCGTTCGTTGAATCGACTGCCCCTGCCACTGGAATCACCCGCTCGAAGATTGAGAGTTGACCACCCACGGTCAACACATCACCGGCACGCCCGCATACATCCTTCAAATAGTCTCCGAGTCGAAGTAGATCTTATCCACCGATGGCCGATGTGAACTCCGGTGGATCCCAGGCAGGCAAAATTACACCGGCTCAGCGCCTTTGGTCATCACGTTCTGACACAGCACCAGCGTGCTTCACACCCCGCCTTTAATTCGACTCCGCTTGGCTATGCGCGTCATGACTGCTTGGTCGAGGAGCGCCAGCCGGAAGGCGAGTTTGCACGCAGCGATCGACGAGGTTCTTCACCCTTAATTCTAGGGTCGCGGCCTCCGAGCGATCCCTATTTCTTTTGCAGCTTCTGCCCGACCTTCTCCACTTCCCCCCACACCCGCAGCAAATTCCCGCTCCACATCTGGCCGATCTGCTTTTCCGTGTAACCACGGCGAACCAGCTCCAGCGTCACATTGAATGCCTCCGCGGCGCTATCCCAGCCGTCAATTCCGCCGCCGCCGTCGAAGTCGGATGAGATCCCAACATGGTTGATGCCGATCAGCTTAACGGCGTAGTCGATATGATTCACCATGTCCCGCACATTGGCCCGGGCACCCGGCGGGTACTGGGCGTCGATCTCGGCCATCCGCTTTTCGTACTGAGCGCGGACATCCGCCGGCAGCATATTCAGAAACCCCGCCGAACGGCGAGGCGCGGCCGCCGCACCAGTCGTAGCAGCCTTGGGCTCCTCGACGGCACAAGCGCGAGGATTCGCCGCGGGCCTGCGGAAGGACGGGCCGCCCGTCCGGCCGCCGCCAAGGCCCATGTCGGTACGAAGCTTGGCGAGCGCTTCCGTCCGTTGTTTCGAATCAACTTTGAGATAGGAGGCAAAGCCAACGATCTGCACCACGCCGCCATTCTTCTTCACTGCGAGTAGCTGCTCGTCGTCCATATTACGGCTGTGGTCCGCTAGCGCCCGGACGCTCGAATGCGAGGCGATCACTGGCGCTTTGGAGAGCCGAATCGCTTCCAGATTCGCACCCTTCGACGGATGCGAAAGATCCACCATCATACCGAGCCGATTCATTTCGGCAATCACTTCCCGACCGATGGGCGAAAGGCCGTTGTTGTGCAGATAGCCCGATGCCTCGCCTGTATTCGAATCCGCCAGTTGACTGTTGCCATTGTGCGCCAGCGACATGTAGCGGCCGCCGCGATCATAAAACTCCTTGACCCGTTTTACATCGGTGCCGATGGGATACGCGTTCTCAACCCCAATCACCGCGATCCGTTTCCCCTGCTTATGCAGGCGGCGCACGTCTTCAGCCGTCAGCGCCAAGCCCATCAAATCCGGCGCAATCTTCTCGGTAAAGCGGTGGACTGCCTCAAACTTCTCGATCGCTTCTTTGTAGGCAATATCGTAAGCTTCGGGCGTCGGAAGCCCTTGGCCGACGTAGACGATGAAGAACGCCACGTCCATGTCGCCATCCACCATCTTCGGCAGATTCACCTGAGTGGTTAGCCGCTTGAGGTAATTACAATCGGCCGTGAAATTGGCCGGATCGATGTCGTTGTGGGTATCGAGCTTCAGCACCCGGTTGTGGATCGCTTTGGCCTTGGCGATCAGTGGCGCGTCGTTGGACTGCGCAGGTCCTGAAATGGCGCTCACCTGCATCAGCAGGCCGGCGAGGAGAAGCTTTCGCTGGAGTGTATTCATGGCATATTCCTGTTTCCGGGTTGGGCGATCCGCCCATACGGAAGGGTAGAACTAGAGACTTGGAAGAGAAAGAACTGACCGACTGAGGTCGCGGAAACAGGTGCCGCGGCGAGAATTCGCCTTTTGGATTATAGCAAGGGAGAATTATAGACATGCGCATCGGGCTTATCGGCGAAATCGGACCGGCAGCCACAGACTTTTACCATCGCCGGATCATCGCCGCCTGCGCCGCGCGGCGGTTAGAGTTCGACCTCACGATGTTCCATGCCGACACCCGATTG
>JANODS010001125.1:0-3858 GCA_031412835.1 Acidobacteriota bacterium
AACAACCCCTGCACCGCCTTCTGCATTTGCGCCAGCGTAAACGCCTGCGCCGTCTGCGCCACCTGCTCCGCCCGCGCCTTCCACATCGGCACGCCCTGCCGCGAAAAATACTGCTGAATCTGCGCCGCCCCCGCCAGCCGCGCCTCCTTCGCCGTAATCGCCATCCGGAACTGCCCCGCCAAAAAACTCAGCGCCAACGGCAGATATTCGCCATCCCGCACCAGCGTATCCAGCACCTCCAACGCCGTCTTCCGGTCCCGCCGCCCCATCGCCGCCACCAACGCGAAAATCGTCGATTCCCGCGCATCCGGCACCATCTTCTGCACCTGCTCCATCGTCACCGCCCCGCCCTCGCCCGTCAGCAACCCCAGCTTTTCCAGTTCAATCGAAATCCGCGTCGCGTTGCCTCCCGTCGCTTCAATCAACAACTCCATCGCGTCCGGTGCCAAACGCAAACCGCTATCCCGCGCCAGCAACTGCGCCAACGCCCGCGCCTCCAGCGGCGTCGGATGCGGAAATTCCACCTGCGCCGCCACGCAACCGTAGAATTTTTGAACACGTTCGACTTTCGCCTTGTCCTCGTTGTCAAACTCGAACCGGCTGCACTGCAAAATCACCATCACCCCCGGCGGTGGATTCTTTAAATACCGCGCCACCGGCTCCGCCGCCCCTTCCGTGTCTTTCCCCCGCGGCAGCGCCACCTCCGCCGAAGTGATCCAAATCACCCGCTTCGTCGCAAACAACGAATACGACATCGCATCGTCCATCGCGTCGGCCAGCGTCGTGTCGTCCAGGTCCAACCGTGTCAACCCCTGCTCCCGCTCCTCCCCCGCCGCCAGCCAATACTCAATCAACGCCCTCCGGCACTTGTCCCGCTTGTATCCGTCCGGGCCCACAAACAAGTACGCCGGCATCAACCGCCCCAGCTTCACCTGCGTCAAAAACTGCTCGGGAGTCATCGCCATTTAGAACCCCGAAAGCACGGCACTCACAACCGAACGCGCCACGTCCCGGCTCAACCGTTCGATCGCCGTCTCCGACTCTTCAAAATACTGGCCCTGGTCAATGCTGATCTCATACCGCTCGCGAACCTCCATATTCGGCCTTGTAAACAGCACCTTCCCCGATGCCTTATCCGTCAAGGTTAGCCGCAAAATCACCTGAATCTGCACCCCGGCCGCACGACTCGTCACCTGGTCCACCACCGTCGGAAACGCCACGTAATTCACCACCACCCCACTCAAAACCGCATCCGCCGCGTTCGGGTCCGCCACAATCTGATACCGCGTCCGCGTCAAAAACTCGCGGCTCACCGCGTTCCCCAGCCGGTCCGCAATCTTGTACCGCGTCGTCAGGTTCCCAAAGGTCGGAATCGCAATCGTCTTCACCGTCTTCGGCAACAGATCGGCCTTTCCGCCCACATGGTAGCCACAACCCGTCAAACCCATCGCGCTCAAAAACGCCCGCCGTTTCATACCAGTTCCGCCACCACTTCCACCGCCACCTCAGCCAATAATTGATGGTTATCCGCCGCTAACCAAAACCAGCACGCTCGGCTGTCGTTGTGGTCTCCTTCCACCGCGCCCACCGCATAGCCCGACTGCCCCGCCATGTTCACATTGTTCGGCGGATCCAAATCCTCCGTCCGCAAATCCACGCCCTCGCTCTTCAGATGGTCGAGCAACCCAGCCACCTTCACCGCCGTCGTAAACTCCACCCACAACGACACCGCATACCCGTGGAAAACCGGCGCTTGCACCAGTCGCAAAGACGGCATCGGTACCGCCCCATCCACCGCCAACAGCGACGCCAAATCCCGCTCGATCCGCTTCTCCCGCCCCGCCCATCCGATCGTCGAATCTTCTCCCGGCCGCGCCACCAGGTTGAACGCCACCTGCTCGCCAAAAACATCCTTCGGCAACGGCTTGAAAGTAAACAGCCCCACCGCCTGCCGCTGCAGCTCATCAATCGCCCGCCGGCCGCTCATGCTCGCCGGCTCGAAAATCGTCGCTACCGCCCGCCGAATCGGCTGCCCCTGATGCACCAGCGTCAAAAAATGCGCCAGCATGTAAGCCGCCGGCTGCGGGATCGAATGCACCGCGTCCCCTTCCGGTGGCTTCGTTTCGAAAAACGGAGCCCGCACCCGCGCCTCCGGCTCCCCTGCTAATTCACCCGTCAAGTCCACCACCGCCGTCCGGCCTCGGTGCTCCTGCACCAATGCGTACGCCGCCCGCGCCTCTTCCGTCTGGCCCGCAAACACGATCACCTTCGCCGACGCAATCTGATCCGCGTCCAAAGCTTGGATCACCTCCGGCTCTTCATCGTCGTCGTCGCCAACCACCGCGATAATCGAACTCACCCCCTCCCCCGCGGCCGTCAATACAAGCTGACCCTTCACCCCGGCATCCGAAAACCGGGCTTGAAAATCCTTCCCCACCAGCGAGTCGCCGCCCAATAAAAGAACAATCGGTTTAGCCAACTTGATGCTCCGGGGTCGGTTCAACCGGCCGCACTCTACGCTGCAAAAGACCACCTAACCGCACCGCAATCCCGCTCCCCGTGTACCAAACTCCCATCGCCAACAGCACCAACTGCGAAAAGTTGAACACGAGAAACAGAAACGCCCCCAACGTGATCACGCTCCGAAACGATCTCGGACTCAACATGTTGAAGTCCTTGAAACTCCGATACCGCCAAGTGCTGACCATCAGAAACGCAAGCATTCCAATTAGCGCCATCCATCCCACCGCCGCCATCCAGTTCCGCAACGGATGCGAACCCGCCGCGTAAACCACCGCCGCCAACATTCCGGCCGCCGCCGGTATCGGCAAACCCACGAAGTATTTCCGATCCGGTCGCCCCGGATTCTTCGGCACCGGATTCTCCTGCACGTTGAACCGCGCCAACCGCGAAGCCCCGCACAACAAAAACAAAAACGTCACAAAATAACCCGCCCGCTCAATCGGCACCCGCCACTCCGCGTTCGGCAGCAACGACCAATCGATGAACAACAACCCCCACGTAAACGCCAACACCCCCGGTGCCAAACCAAACGAAATCACGTCCGCCAGCGAATCCATCTCCCGCCCAAAATCGCTCACCGTGTTCGTCATCCGCGCAATCCGGCCGTCCAGCCCATCCACAAACACCGAAATGCCAATCATGATCGCGGCCAACTCAAAGTGGCGATGAGCCGTGCCCGGCTGGTTCAAGGCCGTATCCAGCGCCCCCTTGAACGACTCCATGACCGCCAAGAATCCCAACAGCAGATTCCCCGCCGTGAACATCGTCGGCAACGCATACGCCGCCCGCCGAGGTCGCCGGTCTGGCGATTTCGGGTCAATCAAACGCTCCGATAAACTCAGCCTGGGCATTATTTCCTTTTCGCAATTACGGACGAAGCCGCCGACACGCGGTCGCCCACCTGCACGGCCACATTCCATTCCGGACCAAACCAAACATCCACCCGCGAGCCAAACTTGATGTAGCCCATCCGCTCCCCCGCCGCCAACACATCACCCACTTTCTTAGTGCAGATGATCCGCCGCGCGATCAATCCCGCAATCTGGCTAAACGCAACCCGCACCCCGTCCGCCGCCTCCACCACCATCGTGTTCATCTCATTATCCGTCGAAGCCTCGTCCTTGCTCGCCACCAAAAACTTCCCCGTCTGATACTTCACCTCCACCACTCGCCCCGCAATCGGCGTCCGGTTCACATGAACATCGAACACGTTCAAAAAAATGCTCACCCGCGTCTTCCCGTCTATCTGCTTGATCAACGTCACCTTCCCATCAGCCGGAGAAACCGCCACCGCCCCGCCCGGCACCTCCCGTTCCGGGTCCCGAAAAAACCACA
>JANODS010001126.1:0-2077 GCA_031412835.1 Acidobacteriota bacterium
CGTATGCAAAACATGCACCCGATAATCCCCAAACCGCAGCGTATCGCCATCTTTGGCTTCCGTATCAATCGTCGTCTGCTCCGGCGTCTCCATCCCCAACCAACCCGCCTGCACCGACATCGCGTCGTACAACTCCTGGTCTTTCGGATTCATAATCACCGGTGCCTGCGTAATCGCCTTCAACTTCGCCGCCCCCCCAATATGGTCAATATGAGCATGAGTAATCACAATCATCTTTACCGTCAACTGGTGCTTTGCCAAAATCGCCAGAATGTCGCCAACATCATCCCCCGGGTCCACCACGATCGCCTCCCGCGTCACCTCATCACCCAAAATCGAGCAGTTGCACTGCAACGCCCCGACAGCCAAAACCTCGTGGATCATGCCCTTCATTGTAGAGTAGTAAGAGAAATGATCGATCCCATCGCTTACCTCGTCCGCTTCTTCCACATCGGTTCCGCCGTGTCTCTCCTCGGAGGAATCTTCTACGCCTGGAATCTCACGAAAGCCGGCAAACTCTCCGGCTCCCCCGCCGACGGTTTCCAGCCCTCGATGCTAATCTCCATCGGCCTCCTCCTGGTCACCGGCCTCTATCAGCTCATGAACCGCATGTCCGGCGGAGTGCCCAAGTTCTATCACATGATCTTCGGCATCAAGTTCCTCCTGTTCCTCCACATCGCCGCCGTATCGATCATCTTGGTCAAGCCCCAAACAACGCCAGAAAAGCGAGCCCGCCTCCTCACCGGTCTCGTCTATTCCGGCCTCGGCGTGCTCCTCCTCGGCACGGCCCTCCGTTCGCTGGGTGTCTAATGGCCGTACTCTTTGAGCTCGAAAGCCGCGGCCGCATCCGCGCCAGCGGCGAGGATTGCAAGCGCCTCCTCCACGCCATGACTACAAATCATGTCGAGCAGCTCTCCCCCGGCCAAGGCTGCTATGCGTTCTTCCTGAACGCCAACGGCCGCATCCTCTCCGACGTCAACATCCTCGCCGCCCCGGACTCCCTCCTCCTCGACGTCGAGCCCGCCAGCCGCGACTTCGTCCTCGCCCATCTCGACAAGTTCATCATCGCCGACGACGTGACTCTCGCCGACGAGTCCGACCAGTGGACCACCCTAGCCGTCGAGGGCCCCGACGCGGCCGAGATTCTCAACAACGCCGAAATCCCCGTCCCCTCTGCCTATCTCGATTCGCTCCCCTGGGCCGGCCGACTCGTCGTCAAGGCCAGCTACACCGGCCAACCCGGCTACTGGATTCTCGTCTCCCCCCTCGACGCCCCCATCGTCCGCGAGGCGCTCCTCCTCGCCGGAGCCGCCGAGCTGACACCTACCAAAGCCGACGCCATCCGCATCACCCAAGGCAAGCCCCGTTTCGGAGTAGACTTCGGCGAGGCCCACTTGGTTCAGGAGACCCAACTCATGCACGCCGTGCATTTCCAGAAGGGTTGCTACCTCGGCCAGGAGATTGTGGAGAGGGTGCGTTCCCGAGGCCAGGTCCACCGCCGCCTAGTCGCCCTCCGCATCGCAGGCGAAGCTCCCATCGCCCCCCACACCAAAGTCATGGCCGGAGAAAAGGAAGCCGGCGAGATCACTTCCTCGACCCCTCTTGATGGCGAGACTGCCGCCATAGGCATCGTCCGAGCCGAGCTTCTAAACGGACCTCTAACCGCCGACACCCGCCCCGTCGCGGAGCTCAGACCGAGCTAACGACCAACGGAGGCCCAACCGCGCCACCCCGCGACCCACCCGGGATCCTCACGCCCCGCCATCCACCGCCCCAACTGCCAGCCAAACCCCTCCTTCCCGCCCCCCGCGACCCACCGACCGTCCGGCAACTCAACCAGCATCGCCACGTCCCACCATCCGCCACCGCGATCGCGAGCGCGAGCGCAACCCGGCCTCCCAGCACCCCGCGACCCACCGCCCCATCCGCGAACCCGACCAGCATCGCCAAGTCCCACCAACTCCCGTCCTATCCGCCAACCCAACCAACATCGCCACGTCCCACTATCTCCGGCCCCATCTACCAGCCCAACCCCGTCTCCTAGCACCCCGCGACCCCCCGCCCCATCGGCCAGCCC
>JANODS010001127.1:0-1024 GCA_031412835.1 Acidobacteriota bacterium
TGACGCCCATGCCGTTGGCGTAGAGGCCATTACCGGCGAAGCCCTTGCCGTTGTTGATGATGGAGCCGACGAGGGCGTTCGGGACGACGGCCCCGGTGACGGGGTTGCGGCCGACATTGACGCCATCGACACGATCTGGCAGGACGAGCAAGGCGCGGCTGCCGTTGTCGTAGAGGCCGGGGTTAAAGGACGAGGTGTTGAGGCCGGCGTCGTACTGCGGCTGGATCCAGTAGAAGCGGATCCCGTAGTCGAGGGTGAGCTTCTTGTTGATGCGCCAGTTATCCTGCGCGAACCATTCGACGTTCCAGGAGCGGTATTGACCGTTGAGGACTTTGTCGGACTGGGCGAGACGGTCGAAGTTGCCGAGGAGGGCGTTCGAGAAGGCCCAGTTGGTGTCGCCGGGGTTTTGGGAGTTACGGTCGAACCAGACGTCGCCATTGACGGAGGTGAAGGCGGTTTGGTCTTTGCGGCTCTTGTGGAGATAGATACCGAACTTCATGGTGTGGGCACCTTTGACTTTGGTGACGTTGTCGGTGATGTCGAAGGTGTTATTGAAGTTGCGGAAGGGGGTGCCGTTAAAGGCGGTGAAGGGAGCGTTGGGGACGCCGCCGAAGCGCCAGTTCTGGACGAGGCCGAGGGTATCGCCGCTGAAGGGCATTTTGTAGTCGAGGCCGAGCTTGGCGCGGTCGAAGGTCTTGTCGACGGGGTCGATGTTCAAGACGTTTTTCGAGGAGCCGAAGATGAACTCGTTGGTGAGGGTGGGGTTGATGGTGGTGGTGAGGTTGTTGACCCAGCTCCAGCCAGGGTTGCCGAAGTTCATCGGAGCGAAGGGGATGTTGTAGTCCGCGTTCCATTGGCCGTAGGCGCGATCCTGTTCGGACTTGGTTTTAATGAAGCGGGAATAGAAGCGCCATTTTTCGTTGATGTTGTAGTCGCCTCGATAGAGGTTTTCGCGACGGGGGAAGGTGTCCGAGACCTGGGTCAAGTAGTTGAACTGGGGGTCGATGGGGACGTTGGGCTGGGG
>JANODS010001128.1:0-4724 GCA_031412835.1 Acidobacteriota bacterium
TTGCGTGAATACGCTGCAGTTGAAGGGGTTGAAGCTGGGGCCGGTGTATCAACACTTTGACCCGCAGGACCGGAAGCATTGGCCGTTTTTCAAGCGGGTGCAGCACTACGGCTTGCCGATTATGTGGCACCAGGGGACGACATTTCCTTCGGCGGCGAAGTTGAAATGGGGGCTGCAGTTGCAGCTTGAGGACATGGCGATGGACTTTCCGGATTTGAAAATAATCGTTGCGCATATGGGGCATCCGTGGGAGACGGATTTGATTGTGCTGATTCGCAAGTGCCCGAATTTGTATACGGATATTAGCGCGGTTCACTATCGGCCTTGGCGCTATTGGCAGGCGATGGTGACGGCGATGGAGTATGGGGTGGAGCACAAGATTCTGCCGGGGTCGGACTTCCCATCGGGCACGATGGCGAACATTGTGGCGGGGCTGCGGAACGTGAACAAACTGGTGGAAGGGACGAAGTTGCCGACGATTCCGGAGGAGGTGCAGGACCTTATTTTGTACGAGAACTGGAAGGCGTTTTTCCCGGATTGGGCGTGAGGAAGTAGGGGAGGAAGGCGAAGACGAGGAGGGCCGCGTAGAAGACTAAGCGGGGGAGGAGGGGATGGGGGAACGCGATTTCCGCCAGGGTCAGATGGCGGAGGAAGCCGCCGACGGCGACTTCGGCGACTACAGTGAACCCGAGGGCGATGACGCCGGCGGGTAGGGCCGCGGCGGGCGCTAGGCGCGGGACGAGCCAGCGGGCGGCGAACCAGATGGCGACGAGCATGAAGGGGGTTTCGAGGAGTTCGGCGGTGGGAGCGCCGAGGAAGGGGACGACGAGAAGGACGCGAAGGGTGCCAAGGATGAAGCCGGTGCCGAACACAAGGAGAAAGTAGACGGCACCGGCTCGGAGGGGGGACATCAGAACCCGATGGTGATGATGGCTTCGATTTGGTTCCGTTTGCTGATGGTGGAGAAGGAGTTGAAGCTTTCGCCGAGCCAGCGGGTGAAGCGGACGCTGGGCATGACTCGAATGCCGAACTGGTCGATCAACTGGCCGCCGAAACCGGCGACGAGGCCACGAACGTTTTGGTTAGGACGGGTGGGATTACAGCAAGTGGGTTCCTCGGCACCGAGGGTGGTGATGACGCTGGATTTGACGTTGGAGACCTTGCGCATGACGCCGCCGCCTTCGACGAACCAGCGGCCACCGGGTTTCTCGCGATCTTTGCCGAAGAAACGGACGGTGACGGGGATGTCGTAAAAACGGGCGCGGGTATCTTCAAAGACGGTGGCGAAGCGGCGTTCGTCGGCGGCGGTGAGCGGGCTATCGACGCCGCTGAACACTTCGCCTTGGCGGTTGTAGGCAACGCGGCGCATGAAGAAGCCGATGGTGGCGGCGAAGCGATTGGTGATCAGCACTTGGCCGATGCCGCCGTAGCCGACGCGATAGCGCTGGACGGTGGTGGCGTAGTTGCCGATCGTGGGCGGCGAGGTGACGCTGCGAGAGAGCGTGCCGTTGTTTAGGGTGTCGAGCACCATGACGGAAAGCCCGGCACCAAGCGAGAAGCGGCGCACGTACTTGATGCGCTTTTCCATCGACTGGGTGTTGGCGGAGGGGGCGGGCACCGGGGTGGAGGCCGGGGCTTGGGCTGGGGCTTGGGCCGGAGTTGGGGCGGGGGCTTGGGCCTGGAGTCCGGTGACACCCAGACAGAACATCGCCATGAGGGTGGCGGACCGTTTCGAAATATTCAGCATTCGCGTACCAACAATTTTAGCGTACCCGTGATACAACCTCTAGACGATGATTGCTAGCCGTACTCGATACAAAGTCCTCGCGTTTGGGGTGGCCCTGGGTGCCATTACGTACATGGATCGCATCGCGATTTCCATTACATCGAAGCAGATCTCCCATGATTTGGCGTTGACGGATCAGCAGATGAGCTATGTTTTTAGCGCATTTACGCTAGCTTATGGGCTGTTTGAGATCCCGACGGGTTGGTGGGGGGACAAGGTGGGAACGCGCAGCGTCTTGATGCGGATTGTTTCCTGGTGGTCGATGTTCACGATACTGACCGCCGCCGCATGGAGCTTCGGAAGTTTACTTGTGGTACGTTTTTTGTTCGGGATCGGGGAGGCGGGGGCGTGGCCGAACTCGGCGAAAACGTTTTCTCGATGGTTTCCGAAGACAGAGCGGGGGCGAGCGCAGGGGATATTTTTCATGGGGGCGCATGGAGGAGGGGCTTATTCTCCGCTGTTGATTGCGTGGATGCTGACGTTTCTTCCTTGGCGGATGGTGTTCGTCGTGTTGGGTTCGGTGGGATTCGTTTGGGCGTTCGCGTGGTACCGCTGGTTTCGCAGTGAACCGGGGGACCATCCGCAGGTGAACGCGGCGGAACTGGCGTTGATTATGGAGGGTCGAGAGGAGCAGGCGAGCCACGGCAACGTTCCGTGGGGGAACATTCTGAAGGATCGGAATGTGATTTTGCTATGCATTATGTATTTCGTGCAGACCTACGGCTTCTACTTCTATTTGACTTGGATGCCGACGTATTTGGAGAGGATCCGGGGGTTCAAGGCGACGGATTTGGGACTGTTTGCCGGGGCACCGATGGTGGCTTGCATGGTGGCTGATCTGACGGGCGGAATTGCGACTGACGCGATGACGAAACGTTTTGGGTTGCGGCTGGGGCGGACGATTGCGGGAGGGAGTGGGTTCGTTTTTGCGGGATTGTTTACGATACTGGGGGCGGGGGCGGCGGATCCGACGACGGCGGCGCTGTACTTGGCGTTGGGTGCCGGTTGGGGAGCGTTTTGCTTAGGAGCGGCGTGGGGGACGTGTTTGGATATCTCGGGACCCCATGCGGGCGTGGTGGGGGCAGTGATGAACACGGCGGGGCAGGTGGGCGGATTCTTGAGCCCGATCGTGCTGGCGTACTTGATCCGCGAGACCGGCGATTGGAATACGCCGTTGAACTTGACCGGGGTGCTGCTGTTGATTGGCGCGGTTTGTTGGATCTTCATTAACCCGACGCGAAAGATCGCTTTACGCTAACGATATGGTGCGTCCTGATCCAACTTCGCTCTTGCCGATTAATCGAATTTCCGGCGGGCTGCCCCGTTACCAGCACGCCGGCGTTTAGACTTCCCTAGGCAACTCTCGGGACGGCAGACTTCGATAGAATCAGGAGCCGTGTGAATTTCGAGCTTCGGCACATCCAAATTGCGTTAAACGTAATGTTTTTATATTTCTTGGGGATCAATGAAAGCGCGTATAGACTTATAACATTATGAATCGACGAACGTTCATCCAATCCTGCGCCATGCTCACCACTCGGCAAGCGGCCGCCGCCCCTCCCGGCGCCAATTTTAAACTTGGCACTCACGAGGGCCGCTCGTTTCTGATCACGCCGGAAGGTAAAAGGTTCCTCGCTTTTGGAGCTAATCATACTGAGAATCTAAGTCAACCTCCGGCCGCCGAATACTTCACGAGAAAGTATGCCAACGATTGGGAGCGCGCGAAAGAAGACTTACTGCTTTCATTGAAGAGCTGGGGATTCAATGCGCTGGGGGATGCCCACTCCGCTTTGTGGCAGAGCCTGCCTTACATGGCGAGTCAGGAGTTGGCAAATGTTCCGTTCTGGCGTACCTATCCGCGCGACCGAGCTTTGCCCACGTCGTACGGTTTTCCGGATGTCTTCTCCGCAGCTTGGCAAGGCGACGTTCAAGAAAAAATACGAATCTTTACCCTGAAACACCGTACCAACCGCAATCTCATCGGCTATTTTTGGACCGATACCCCCACTTGGGATCTGAACCTCACTAGAGCGTCCAGGGGCACAGATTGGGTTTCTGAACTGAGAAAGCTTGAAGCGCACCATCAGGGCAAACAACGATATGCCTTGTTTCTGAAGGAGCGCTACGAGGGCCGTCAAGCTGACTTAAAGTTAAACTACGGCGTGGAGGGAACAACGGTGGAAAACCTTGCTGGGTCAAGATTCGAGTCCGTTGCTCTCGGTCTTCCGGAGGTTTCGCGCGACGACTGGGACTTCCTCGGCCTGATCGCGGAAGTTTACTACACCACCGCGGGCACAGCACAGAAAAAGTACGATCCCGATCATCTAGTATTCGGCGATAAGTATCTGATTGACGATTGCCCGGTAGAAGTTCTCACCGCAGCCAGGAAACACGTCGATGTCATCTCGTTTCAGACGGGAGACGGAATGACTCGCTTGCACTTGCCCTCGGATAAGTTCCAGCGGACACAATTACAGCGCGCTTATTCTATCTCGCAAAAGCCGATTTTAATTTGCGATCATCAGATCTCGTTTCCCACTACAGATCAGCCTCGGGCCACTTGGACGATGCTCCATAGTATAGGCGCCGCCGCTGCTGCTACCGAAAAATATTTGATCGATGCCTTTGACGAGGAATACATCGTCGGCTATTTTCGATGCCAGTATGTTGATCGCGGAGAACGATTTCCAGGCCGGGGATTAAAGCGTGGATTGGTAGCTAGGGATGGGACTCCATATGAACCCATTGTGGCCGCTTACAAGAGAGGATTCGAAAAGGTTAACGCAAAATTTGGGCTCAAGTGATCGACTCCCACTCCAGAACACATCTCATAATCCTCTGAGAAGGATAAGGATGCAGCCCGCACTCGCGGAGTCGGGTTAACCCGGCGAAGACGGGCTGGCGGTTAACGCCAGTAGCGCGCCATAATCTACCAATG
>JANODS010001129.1:0-4803 GCA_031412835.1 Acidobacteriota bacterium
ACCCCGACCGACTCCGCCAGGCGCGACTCCGCCTGCTTCACATAGGCGTCAAACTCCATCCCCGCACCGACCGGCAGCGAAAACAGCAACAAAATAAGAGGATTCATTTACGACACCACGTTCCGAGGCTCTTGCCCGAAAAACTGAGCCAAATTTTCAACCGCCACGCCCATTAACCGCTCCCGCGCTTCCCTCGTCGCCCACGCGATATGCGGCGTAATCACGCAATTCTTCGCAGAAAACAGGGGCGAACCTCCGACCGGCGGCTCCACGCTAAGGACGTCAATACCTGCACCGGCTATCGTTCCCGCATTCAGAGCATCCGCTAAGTCCTGTTCCACCACCAGCGGTCCGCGAGAGGTGTTCACTAGAAATGCCGAGGGCTTCATTAGTTGTAATTTGGATGCGCAGATTATCCCACGCGTTTCGGGAAACAGCGGACAGTGCAGACTCACCACGTCGCTCACCTCCAGCAACTCCTCCAGCCCAATCCCTCCCGACCGCCGATGCACCACCACCCGCATCCCCATCGCCTCCGCAATCCGCCCGGTCTGTGCCCCAATTCGCCCATATCCAATGCAACCCAGCGTCTTCCCCGCCAACTCCACCTGTGGTGATTTCCAAAAACTCCAATCCGCGTTCGCCGACCACTCTCCCGCCCGTACCGCCGTGCTATGCGCCCCCACTTGATGACACAGTTCCAGCAGCAGCGCGATCGTCAACTGCGCCACCGAATCCGTCCCGTACGTCGGCACATTCGTCACCACCACGCCCCCCTCCCGCGCCGCCCCCAAGTCCACGACGTTATACCCCGTCGCCAACACCCCGATGTATCGCAAAGCCCCCAACTCGGCCAGTTCCGCCCGCCCCAACGGCGTCTTGTTCGTCAGTAGGGCCTCCGCTCCCGCCGCCCGCTCCATCAACAGTTCCGGAGGTGTTCGGTCGTACACCGTCACCTCTCCCAACGCCTCCAGCGCCGCCCAACTCAAGTCCCCCGGGTTCAAACAATAGCCATCCAAAACGACGATTTTCATGCGATTTCCTGAGCCCTCTACTCTAACGAAATTGTGGGAGCCGCGGGGCCTGTGGTACAAACAAAACATGGCATATGTGATCGCTGAGCCCTGTGTGGGCACCAAGGACTCCGCTTGCGTCGACGCTTGCCCCGTTGACTGCATCCACCCAAAGAAAGATGACGCCCGTTTTGAGGAAGTCACCATCCTCAACATCGACCCCGTCGAATGCATCGATTGCGGCGCCTGCGTCCCCGTCTGCCCCGTCTCGGCCATCTTCGCCCTCGACGATCTCCCCGAGAAGTGGAACGAGTTCACCAAGATCAACGCCGACTATTTCGGTCGCTAGTTTTCCTTTCGAAACTCAATCACCGCTTTCCCCTTCGGGTTGGCCACCGACCATCCAGCGGGCGCGTGCACAAGCACGTGCCCGTCCTGACTGGGACCCCCGCCAACAACCAAACCTATACCTGCGCTACAACGCCGCCGCCACTCGATCTCCCATCTCCGTCGTCGATAGATTCCCGCCCATGTCCGACGTCCGCGCCGTCGTATCTGCAAACACCTTGCTCACCGCCGCCCGAATCATATCCCCGCCCCGCCGCGTCTCCGGATGGTCCAACCAATCCAGCATCAACGCCACCGACAAAATCGTCGCCACCGGGTTCGCAATCCCTTTCCCCGCAATGTCCGGCGCCGAACCATGCGACGGCTGAAACACCGCGTGTTCATCGCCAATATCAGCCGACGGAGCCATCCCCATCCCCCCCACCAGCGCCGCCGCCAAGTCCGACAAAATGTCCCCGAACATGTTCTCCGTCACCATCACGTCAAAGCTCTCCGGCCGCTGCACCAGATACAACGCGCACGCGTCCACGTAGACCCGCTCCGTTGCAATATCCGGAAACTCCCCTGCAATCTGGTCAAAGATGCTCCGAAAGTACGCCATCGTCGGCAGCACATTCGCCTTATCGATCAACGTAACCTTTTTCCGCCGCAACGCCGCAATCCGAAACGCCGACCGGATCACCCGCTCCGCCCCCGCCCGCGTAATCCGCAACTGGTCCGTCACCTGGTCCGCGTCGAGCGAGTACGGCTCCAATCGCGAAACGAACAGCCCCTCGGTCGACTCCCGCACCAACGCAAAATCAATCACCGACTTGCCCTTAATCGGCGTATCATCCGGGTGGTACAAAACGATCGGCCGCAGCCCGCAGTAGAGGTCCAGCTTCTCTCGAATATCGATCTGCGGCGCCATCTCCCGGCCATCCGGCCACCGCACGGCCGGTATCCCCATCGCCCCCAATAAAATCGTCGAGTGCTCCGCAATCTGCGCAAACGTCTCCGGCGGCAGCGGATCCCCGCTCTTCAAGAACTCCCCGGCCCCCACCGAAAACTCTTTCGTTGAAAAGGTCACCCCGGTCAGCTTGGCCTCCACCGCCCGCAATACTTTTAAACCCTCAGCCACCACATCAGGACCAATCCCATCACCCGGCAGCACCGCAATCGGAAAATTCGGCATAGGATGTATGATATCAACCCGCCCTTATAGATTCTCTCGACAACCTTTAAATGCTCAGCGACCTCTTCGCCAGCGGCTAAGCTAAAATCGAACACCGCAAGTTTCTCCTCCATCTCCTCTCCGCCCCCGTTTGGCAACCCGACCCCGCTTTCTCCCACCGCGCCATAGCCACCGCCACCGGCATCACCGGCGAAGCGTGGCTCAAGTCCATTTCCCCCTCCGCCAAGGAAGCCGTCTTCGTCTTCAACCCCGAAGCCACCCATCGCATGCCCTGGGCCGCCTTCCCCGGCCTGTTCCGCATAGCCGCCTCCGGTCGTCTCGAAGCCACCTGGTACGCCCCCCGCGGCAACCGTAAGCTGAAACCCATCACCGGCTCCCTCGGCGACCTCCACGTCCAAATCTTCACCCATCCCGACTTCCTCTACGACCACGAACAACCCGCCGAAGAGCTGCCCGGCCGCGAACTCTGGCCGAATCTAGCCAACCGCCAGGACAACGACGCCGTCGCCATCAACCCCAACTGCCGAGGCGCCACCTGGAGCCCCCACGTACCTGCCCTCGTCGTCGCCGGCCACTGGCCCGGGCCCCTGCCCCTCCGCTCC
This sequence comes from Acidobacteriota bacterium, assembly GCA_031412835.1. Taxonomy (GTDB): domain Bacteria; phylum Acidobacteriota; class Terriglobia; order Bryobacterales; family Bryobacteraceae. The sequence continues at coordinate 3,138 of JANODS010001129.1, forward strand.
GAGGCCGAACTAGCGCTCTATCTTGACCGCTTCGTCAACACCGCCCCGGCCGTGTTATACGAATACAACTCATCGATCCGACCGCCCGCTGCGCCGCACAACACCCCCCACTCGTGCACCGGCAACTGGGAGTTCGAGCCAGGATAGAACGCCAGCGTGGCTGTCTTGGTGCCTTTGCCGTCATTAGCGTTGTAACCACGCGTAGCCACCTTTCGGAACTGACGACCGCCAGCCAAGGTTCCAACGCTATAGCTCCAACTTAAAGATCCGCCATAGGGAAATACAGCGGCCGTAAGTTCCCCAGGACCGTTCGTCGCCCCTCCGTCGTAGCAGAAATAATAAGGCGCGTTGATGTTGTCACTAATATTGGTGATCCCATTTAGGGTCTGTTTGTCACCATAGGATGCGCCGAGAAAAGGATCAGTGAGACCCGTCACCGCCCCAATCCCCACCTGGTAGTTCTCACCAGTCTTCAGATTGCCCTGCGTTGTGCAGGTATTCAGGTGTTGAAGCGCATCATTAACATACGCACAACTGAACGTCGCACCACCGGCGGCCAAAGCCCGGACATGCTCCACCTTCCAAACGCGCCCGCTACCGTTAATCTGGTTGCCCCCGTGCGCCGGCTTGTAACTCACCTTAATCTGATTGCAATTCCGATCTTGGAACAACGTGGGATAAGTAGTTCCCGGGTCCATCTCCGCCCCGCCCGCGATAGACCCGAAAGACCACCAACTGCCGTCCGGAAAGTACAGTTTCTGCGACCCTCGCCATCGTCACTCACGCCGATCCCCGCGCCTCTCAGCCAGCCCGATTTCGCAAAGTATACCTAGACGACTAGGTCTGTCACAGACCAAAAAATGTATCTTTCCCCTGTTTTCTATCACTTACAGACACAACAACGAAAATGGCGAGGTTCCATAGGATAGAGTTGTTTGCAGGAATGCCCGTCTTGACCGATCCTTCGGCCAGGCGGGCTTTTCCATTTCTAAACTCAGGAGAATCTATCATGTCCACCGAATCGTTCGAGTTCGACCGCGAGGCTTTCCTCAACAAGTGCGTCGCCGACCACCAGGCCGACTTGGCCGCCGAAGCCGCCCAGCGCCATGCCGTAGCCCAAGCCATCACCAACCGGCGCAACGCCATGAAGTCAACCGGACCCCGTACGCCCGAAGGCAAAGCTAATTCCAGCCAAAACCGACTCGCGCACGGACTCTGCTCTTCCGCGCTCCTCATTCGCGGGGAATCACAAGCTGAGTTTGACCTGCTCCGAGGCGAAATCGTCGACGCCTATCTACCCGCCTCGTCAGAAGAGCAGATGCTCACCGACCAACTCGCCGAAGCCCAATGGCGCCTCAACCGCGCCCGTCGTGTCGAATCGAAAACGCTCCAAATGGTCCTCGAAGACACCTTTACCTTCTTGAACGAAGAGAACGAACCGGATGAACCCGTCACCTCCGATCCCGATCAACTGATCGCCGTATCGTTTGCCGGTAAGGACAACGACGTGATCTATCGCAACATGCAGCGCTACGTCACGACCATCGAAAGAAGCCACCAACGCTGTCTCAAGAACCTGCACCATGCTCAGGAGAAGCGCCGCGCTCTGCCGCCCCCGCCGCCGGTTCAACCGGAGCCGGAAGAAGTGAAAGTAGCCACCGCCAAC
>JANODS010001130.1:0-1480 GCA_031412835.1 Acidobacteriota bacterium
CCTTCTCGGGATCGTGCTTCCGAATGAAAGTGGTGGCGTAACCCTCCCGGACGACGAGCAGAGTGAACACGAGATCGGGACTTAGTCCCGCGATGGAAAACCTGCCCGAGGCGTCCGTCGTGCCACGCTTTCCACAATCGAGGTAGCAAGTCGGGCAATACTGGTCGAATCCCGTCCGCACCCCCGCCGAATGCACCAAAATCGTCGCGTTTTCGATCGGCTGTTGGGTTGATTCGTCGACGACCGAGCCGGTAGCGGTGAGCCTCTCCGCGGCCTGAATCGTAAGAGCGGAAAGCAGCAGCAATACTGTCAAGGCGTGCATGCCCCTCATTATGTCGGAAGTGGAGGCTGACCGCGACCCGGCACCGCCGACCCCTGCGATGGAAGCGCATCCAACCGGACTCAATACCTTCAGATCCGGCAATCCCCCGTCGACCTCGTGGCGCAGCTAGTCCGCGCGCGGCGCTCACGACCTACCGATAAACTTGCGCTCCGCGATCCTCTCCCGCGCGTTGAAGCGTAATAACCGAACGGTCGCCCGCCCCGGTCCACTCAGCGCTTCCACGGTTCCGTCCACGAACCGGAAGTGGTCAGTCCAATCGTCCAGGCGAGGGTGGAAGAGCCTCACCGCCTCGCCCGACTGAGGGTCAACGGACGCAATGTCAGAACCCTTATGGCGATTGCAAAGGACACAGGCATAAGCCAAATTGCCAGACACCGAAGTGCCGCCGTGTTTGGGGCTGATAATGTGGTCCACCTGATGTGCAAAACCCGCATCATCTTCATGAATGCGGCAGTACTCGCATCGGTGTCCCCCCCGGTCAGCCACTGCGGCGCGCAGTTCCCCTGGAATGTCGCTAGCCACGGGCTAGAATCTGCCGCGCTTTAGCCTTTGCCATTCGCAAAATGTGTTCCAACTCCATGTAGTGGTCCAACTCCGCGCGATCATCCGGCACCATGCCGCCCTCTTTCTCGCGCTCGATCAATTCCAGTACGCGCTGCTGCGCCTCGGGCGACGGGTGAAATCGAACGACGTCTTCCGATGTCGCACCCGCTGCGAAGAACTCGATGATCTCAAAGTACGCTGGAGACGCGGTCGTCATTCAGCTTTCATCGTACAGCAAGCGCACAGTGCAGGAAAGCAGGGCCCTCCTGCCTGTGCTCTAATCTCCTTATTCATGTTGAATAATCCGATACTCCCGTCGGCTTCCGGCCTAACTGCGATTCGAATCCTCCATTCGGACAACAATCGAAAGGGAGATTTGTTCTTCTCACTCATGGCCGATTTATTTGTCGCGCTCGGCTATGACCGGCCAAGGCTGAATATTCACAAATCCGGCAGAGAAGCGGGATCGCCCGAATTCGGTCTCGGTAGCAATCGTTTCCGATAACCTCGCCAAATCCCGATTTGTCGGCAACCCGATTGGCCAATCTCTTCGCATTCGGACAGTCTCTGGCGGACCCGCCACCAGCGCCCAGA
>JANODS010001131.1:0-3582 GCA_031412835.1 Acidobacteriota bacterium
CCTCCAAACCGTCTGGGGCCTCACGAAGACCGCCCTCGACGGCCGAGCCGCCTGCTACTTCGCCTACCACTCCCCCTCCAACACCCTGTTCCTGATCCCCGACGACGGCAACGGAGCCCAATCTCCCAGCATCATCTTCACCGGCTCCAACATCATCGAAAACTCCCAGTGCCGCATCAACGCCTTCGGCTCCGTCGTCAGCCGCAGCGGCAACACCCTCTCGCTATCGCTGAACATCACCTACAAACCCGCCTTCTCCGGACCCAAAATCATCTGGACCGCCGCCAGCACCCTCTCGAACGTCATCAGCCCCTGGAAAGCCTCCGGCGCCTGGCAAGTGCCGTTGAATTGACCTCTTCCGCTGCGCCCTAAGAGAAGCCAAGCAGGGCGTCGAGCTTGGCATTGTCTTCTTTATATTTCTTCCAAATGCGCGTGTCCGTCGGCGGTGTCGCGGCATCGGTCCGCGCGGTCGCCAGAATCTTTTCGATCTGCTTCACGATACCCGGATTCGCGGCGGCGACATCGGTCGATTCGCCGGGGTCGGCAGCAAGGTTGAACAGCTCGATCGGGGCCGTCTTCGTCGCCTGAAACGCCTTCCATGGGCCCATGCGGACGGCCCGCGTCAGCTTGGCTGGCGTTAGCTGTTCCCAATAAAGATACGGGTGCGGCTTCTGCTCGCGGCCCAGCAAAGTCGGCAGAATGGAGATGCCGTCCAGACCCTTTGGCGTCCTCGCACCCCCCACCTCCGCCGCCGTCGGCAGCACGTCCCAGAAGGCGGTGGGAAAGTCCGAAACCCGGCCGGCCGGCACCTTGCCGGGCCAACGGGCCAGCAGCGGTACCCGAATGCCCCCCTCGCGCAGACTCCCCTTAACCTCCCGCAGACCCATCCGACTGCCGAACCGCGCATTGTTAACGGGGCCGCCGCCGGGGCCATTGTCACTCGCGAAAAGTACCAGCGTGTTCCCGTCCAGCTTCAGTTCACGCAGCAGCGCCAACACCCGGCCCACATCCGCGTCAAGCCGGTCCATCATCGTCGCGTAAACCTTCTCGCCTTCCTTCCAACCCGTGTCCTGATACGCGGCGATGCCCGGAACGTTATTCACTCCGTAAGGCCCGTGGGGAACCGTCCACGCGCAGAAAAGAAAGAACGGCCGGTTACGATTGCTCCGGATGAAATCCAGGCTCTCCTTCGCGATCAGGTCCTGGGCATAGACGCGCTTCGAAGGGCTCTGTGGGATCGGCTCCTTCGTTCCGTTCCGCCAAAGGTAATCCACGTAAAACCGATGGGCGTGCCGCTGGCAGTTGTAGCCGTAGAAAAAGTCAAAACCCTTGTCGACCGGCGTACTGCCGGACCCAGGGCCGCCCAAGCCCCATTTGCCGCAGATGCCCGTCTGATAGCCAGCCTGTTTCAGAACTTGGGCTATCGTGATGTCCCGCGGGGCGAGCGGGGCTTGGCCCTCGGGGAAGACCTCCCAATTGTTGCGAACCGTAGCATGGCCCATGTGATACCCGGTCATCAGCGCGCAACGGGAAGGCGCGCAGACCATGGCCCCAGCGTAGGCGGCGGTGAACCGGATGCCCTCCGCGGCCAGGCTATCAATGCTGGGGGTCTTCAGCACCTTCTGGCCATAACAACCGAGGTCGCCGACTCCAAGATCGTCCGCCAGGATAAAGACGATGTTGGGCTTTCCAGTGGCGGCAAAGGCGGTCGCGCCGAGGCTGGCGACGAATTGGCGGCGGGTCAGACGGAGCATCACTGACGAGTGTATCCAACTCGTAACTCTCCGCAACCCGCGCCTCACCACGTCCGCGCAATTGTTATATACTTCCATCCCAGCGGTATCGACTTTACCGTACACATCCTTCCGTTACTGGTGCCCCTTTCTTATGGCTGCTCCTGACGTTGTGTTCAAAAACGGCCGCTTCGGCCAGACTACACGCCGCGATAACTGGTGGCTCTCGCCGCTGCTCGTTTTCCTCGGCTTCAGCATTTTCTTGATCTATGCGAACTGGGCGGCGTTCCAGAACGAACACTACACCTCAGGCCCCTATATTTCGCCGTTCTATTCGCCGGAACTGTGGGGAAGTTCCCCGCACGCGATCTTCGGGCCGCAGCCGACCTGGTATCCGAGCTTCTTGCCGTTCTCGCCAGCGTTTTTCATTCTGTGGATTCCCGGACTGTTCCGATTCACCTGCTACTACTATCGAGGCGCCTATTACAAAGCGTTCTGGGCGGACCCGATCGCGTGCGCGGTGGGTGAGCCGCGCAAGAGCTATCTGGGCGAGAAAACACTGCCGCTGGTCGCACAGAATTTCCATCGCTATTTTTTGCGGCTCTCGTACCCGGTGTGGGCTTTCCTCGTTTACGACGTTTGGAAGGCGATGTGGTTTCCGAATGGGTTCGGAATCGGTCTGGGCACGGTGATCCTGGCGGTGAACGCGGTCTTGATTGGCGGCTACGTTTTCGGATGCCACGCGTTCCGGCATTTATCGGGCGGCAGCATCGATCAGCCATCGCACCATCCGGCGCGCCACACGCTCTATGAATGTGTAAGTTGCCTGAATAGCCGGCACAAGTATTGGGCGTGGGCAAGCCTGTGCTCGGTTGGGTTTTCGGATGTTTATGTTCGCTTGTGCTCCATGGGTGTGTGGTCGGACTGGAGGATTTTGTAATGGCTGAATATCGAACGCACCCTTACGATGTATTGGTGATTGGAGCGGGCGGCGCCGGATTGCGCGCCGCAATTGAGGCGGCGGCGAGCGGCGTGAAGGTCGGGGTGGTCTGCAAGTCGCTGCTGGGAAAAGCGCATACCGTGATGGCCGAGGGCGGGGTGGCGGCCGCGATGGCCAATGTCGACGACCGCGACAACTGGCGGGTCCATTTTGCCGATACGATGCGCGGGGGCCAGTATTTGAACAACTGGAGGATGGCGGAGTTGCACGCGCGGGAGGCGCCAGACCGCGTGCGGGAACTGGAGGCGTGGGGCGCCTTGTTTGACCGCACCCGGGATGGCAAAATCCTGCAGCGGAACTTTGGCGGCCACCGATATCCGCGGCTGGCGCACGTCGGCGATCGAACCGGGCTGGAGATGATCAGGACTCTGCAGGACCACGGCATCCACAGCGGCATGGACGTGCACATGGAGTGCACGGTGTTAAGCCTCGTGATGGATTCTGGGCGCGTCGCGGGGGCATTTGGCTACGACCGCGAGAAGGGACACTTTATTCTTTGGCCAGCCAAAGCAGTCGTGCTGGCGACCGGAGGCGTGGGCCGGGCGTTCAAAATATCGAGCAATAGCTGGGAATACACGGGCGACGGGCATGCGTTGGCGTATCGGGCCGGGGCTGAACTCCTGGACATGGAGTTCGTCCAGTTTCATCCGACAGGAATGGTATGGCCGATCAGCGTGCGAGGAATCCTGGTGACGGAAGGCGTCCGAGGAGAGGGCGGGGTGCTGCGGAACAGTGAAGGCAAGCGCTTCATGTTCGACGACATTCCCGATCTGTACAAGGCCCAAACGGCGGATACGGAAGAGGAAGGCTGGCGGTACACGCAGGGAGACAAGGACGCGCGGCGGCCAC
>JANODS010001132.1:0-21617 GCA_031412835.1 Acidobacteriota bacterium
TGGCCCCGCTACCGGACGCGAGAGTGGTGCCTTAGTCTACACCCACCACCGCATCTCCATTCTTGAGACTTGGAAAGGCAACCTCGGTACGGTCGCTGACATTGTCGTTCCCGGTGGCCACGTCGGTCGCCTACAACAAACCGTTGCCGGGGCGCCAGTCCTACCCGTTGGCGACGAATTGATCCTTTTTCTGTGGACGTCTCCGAAAGGACTCACCCACGTTATCGGCCTGTCTCAGGGAGTTTTTCAACTGGAACGCGATGCGGCCGGTGCCATCACGCTTAATCGCGGTCCCCTGGCTGCCAGTCTCGTCACCGCTGCCGGGCGTCCTACCTCGGATGATGGCATGAGGATGGGGCTGAGCGAGTTCACCTCCCGCGTCTCCAGCCAGTTGGGGAAAAGCCGTTGACTTTGCGCCGCACCCTTGCCGCCCTCCTGCTCGGCACGAGTCTAGCCTCCGGTTACTATCACTTCGTGCGCTTCGCTGGCCGTAACGCGCCGTTTAATGCAATTGTTGATAAATTTGATCTCAACGCATTGACCGATAAGACAGTTACGTTTCAGATTGCCGAGAACGGACCCGCCAATTTGGCCTCGGGTGACTCTCTGACCGCCTTCGTCAGCCAACTGCGTTCCGCCGCGCGCGTCTGGAGCGAGGTCGAGACGTCCGAACTCCGCATCCGCTTTGGCGGCTTCTTCAATCCCTCCCAGCCGACGCCCGCTACCCCCGGTATTGATGTCGTTTTTGAGGATCTTCCCCCTGGAGTCAACGGCTATGGCAGCGTTACCGTTCGTGGTGACCTGCTCCCCGGCGCGAGCTTCGTCCCGATTCAGCGCTCGCAGATCGTCCTCAACCGCGATCTGGCTTCGCGTCCCAGTTGGAGCGAGCAGTTCTTTCTCACCGCCGTCCACGAGTTCGGCCACGCTCTCGGCCTTCAGCACTCCTTCGCCTCCGGTGCCATGGCGACGGAGATCACCCGCGGCACAACCAAGATCCGCCCCATTACCCCGGATGACGCCGCCGGCCTCTCTGTCCTCTACCCCACCCCGGCGTTCCGCCAGCTGCTCGGCACCATCACCGGTCGCGTCGTAATCGGGAACGAGGGCGTCGCGATGGCCTCGGTCGTCGCCATCGCTCCTCGCGGGGCCGCCGTCAGCACACTGACCAACCCGGATGGGACCTTTAAAATCGAAGGACTTCCTCCCGGTGAGTACTACGTCTACGCCCATCCTCTCCCGTCGGCGCTCCAAGGCGAGCCGACCCCGGGCAATATCATCCCTCCGGTTGATGATCGCGGTCGCCCCTTTGATTTCGGTGCCAACTTCGATACGCTTTTCTTTCCCGCCTCCCGCACTCCTTTTTTTACCCGCACCGTCGTCGCCGGTGCCTCCTCCGATGGCGTCAACTTCTCGGTCACCCGCCGCACGACTCCCGGCATCCATAGTGTACAGACCTTCAGCTTCCCCGCCCAGAACGCCGTCAAACCGGCCCAACTGTACTTCGCGGGCGGTCCGCGCAACTTCATGGCCGCCGCCGGCGTCGGACTCGTGCAGAATAGCCAGCCCGCCGCCGGCCTTCAAATCTCCACTCTGGGCGGCTTCGCCACCGTTCCCAACGGTGCCATCCGGCCCTACCCCTCCGCCCCGGCATCCTATATAGAGGTCACGTTCCAGTTCGGCCAATTCCCCCAGGAAGGCCCCGGACATCTCATCTTCACCCGCGGCAACGATCTTTACGTCCTTCCCAACGCCCTCCGTCTCTCTGATCGGTCCGCCCCACAAATCGAGTCCGTCACGGTTCGGCCAGATGGCGCTTCCGTCCTCGTCGCGGGGCAGAACCTCGTTGCGGATACCCGTATTTACTTTGACGGTGCCGTCGGAACCACCCGTGGAGTCGACGAGCAAGGCCGTCTCATCGCCACGCTTCCGCCCGCCGCCAACGGTCACCGGGCGTCCGTTGTCGCCTTCAACTCCGATGGCCAAAGCTCCCTCTTCGTCCAGGCCCCCTTTGCCTTCATCTACGAAAACTTCTTTGATGCCGCTCGGCCTCTCGGCCTCACCGTCTCCCCCGCGATTCTTCCCGCCGGCACCGAATCGCTGGTGGACATCACCACCACCGAACCCGCCGGTTTCGTCGATGGGGCCGTCCTCGCTGGGTTCAATACCAGCGATATACAGGTCCGCCGCACATGGGTGGTCTCCGGGAATCGCATCCTGGCCAACGTCTGGGTCAGCCCCGCCGCCGCCGGTTCCACCGCCACCGTGACCGTCGTCAATGGGCTCCGCCTACTGACCCAATCCGGTGTTCTTCAAATCGGTGCCACCTCCGCTCGAACCCTCCAAGCGAACCTGCCCTTTGGCGTTAATGGCCTCGTCCCCGGTACCCCGGCCCAGCTCCAACTTAATTCGGTCAACCTTGGCGGGACCATCACGGTTACCCTCAACGGCCAGGCAGTCCCGGTGACCGGCGTTGAAAACGGCGTCGTCACCTTCACCGTGCCGAATAACCTGCCTGTCGGTCCCATCGCGCTCCGCGTCTCTATCGCCGGGGAAGCGGGTCTCCCGATCGGCGTCCAAGTCCTCCCGCCCCCCGCCCTGATAACGTCCGTCCTCGCCGGCTTCAATCAAGTCATCACCGAAGCCCGTCCGGCCCGGCCCGGGGAAATTCTCACCGTCCTCGTCTCCGGCCTACCGGAGAACCTGACCAGCACGGCCGCCGCCCCCAAGGTCTCCATGTCGGTCAATGGCGTCGAACACCGGATCATCTCAATGAATCCGCTCGGCGGCGCCCTCCAATTGCAGTTCATCCTGCAGAGCACGCTGCCCTCCGGTTCGCTCCCGGTCGCCATCTCCATCGACGGCATCTCCACCGCCCTCTTCAATCTGCCCGTTCGCACCCAAAATTAGTCGAATTGTTGAAACGGCTCCGCCCCCACTGACACTCCCTGTCATGCATCCGCAAACTGTCGCTACCTGGAGTCAACCCGAGGGCCGATACGAACTGCTATTCCACCCCGCATCGACGCCCCCCCAGGAAGACCCGCTCAGCCCTCGCGAACTCGAAGTCGCCCGCCTCATCGCCTCCGGGCTCCCCAATAAACTCGTCGCCCACCAACTCAACATCTCCAACTGGACCGTATGCACCCACCTGCGCCGCACCTTCTCCAAACTCGGCGTGACCACCCGAGCAGCCATGGTCGCCCGGCTTCACCAGTCCGGCTCACTCCGCTAACTTTGTGTCCCACGCCCCCCCGGACCACTGGTACTATAGTTCCACCGGGCACTCCTGTGGAGCAAACGTCTTTTAATCTGGACTACCTGGCCCGCCTCAAACAGCAGGAGCCAGACACCGAAAGGCATTTCGTCACGCACTTCACGAGCGTGCTGCAATCCCGTCTCCGTTTCCGTCTCCGGTCCCGCCAGATGATTGACGACGTCTGTCAGGAGACCCTCCTCCGCGTGATCCTGCACGTCCGCCGAGGCACCGAAATCGAACGCCTCCCGGCCTTCGTCCACGCCGTTTCGAAAAACGTCCTCCTCGAAGCGTTCCGCGGCCAACGCAAACACGCTACCACTGAATCCGAGTTCCCGGACCTCCCCGATGTCCGCATCGATTTCGACTCCTCCCTCGTCAATCAACAGCGCCAAGCCGCCGTCCGCCAGATCCTGGCCGAGCTGCCAGAGAAGGACCGCCGCATCCTCCAGCGTCTCTTCCTCGATGAAGCCGACCGCGAGGAACTCTGCGCTGAACTCGGCGTCGACGGCGAATACCTCCGCGTTCTCCTCCACCGCGCCAAGCTCCGCTTCAAGTCCGCAGTCTCCCGCTCCCGCTCCGCCGCGGTCAGCCTGCTTTCATTTCTGCTCTAAGATTGAAACGAATGGAGCGCCACTGTCACAGAAAGGGAAAATGCTAGTAATGGATCACGAGCACGCTGAGCGCGTCAACGCCGCCGAGCGTTTTGCGCTGCGGGATATGTCGGCGGAAGAAGCCGAAGCGTTTGAACTGCACTTCTTTGCGTGCCCCCTCTGCGCCGCGGAGCTCGAGACATTGCGCGCACTGGCCGTCAACGGTCGGGCTCTCGAAGGATTGAAACCTGCCGCTCGCCTCCGCTGGTGGCCGCTCGCCACTGCCGCTGGATGGGCGGTAGCCGCGTTGCTCGGTTGGCAGCAATACGTTCGCCCTGCCGCTGGCGGGCCCGAGGCCATGACCTCGTACGCGCTCCGGACGGTCTCCCGAGGCGAGCCCAACTCCGTCGCCGTTCCGGCCTCCATGCGACGCTTCGCTCTCTACTTCGACCTCGTCTGGGACGCCCGACCGGCCTCGTATCAAATCCGGATCGAGGGACCGACCCGGTCGACGCTCTCGGTCCCCGCGCCCGCCGCTGGGCAGCCGCTATTCGTCCTGCTGGATCGAGCCAGCCTCACCTCCGGGCTTTACAAACTCACGATCTCCGACGACACTGGAATCGCGCTTGCCGATCTCACTTTCGACCTACAACTCTAACCTATGGAACGATTTCTTTTTCACGCCGAAGCCTATGCCCTCACGGGTCGCTTCACCCTCCCTTTTGAAGATGTTATCCCGGTCCAGGCCATGGCGACGCTCCCGCTTACGGGCGGGTTCGGCACCGCTCGGGTGGACGATTTCGACTATCGAAGTCTCGTCAGCTTCCGCCGCGCCACGGCTTCGGTGAGCGGAGGCCAGAGCAAGGCGGATCGCGACGGTCGAGGCCCCTACGTCAGCCGGTCGACCATCGAAATCGCTGGGCTCAGCGTCATGGGAATGGTGACTGCGGAGAAGATCTTCGCCTCCGTCAGCACCTCCATCCCCTTCGCTGGTGGCGAGGCTTCCATCTACGTCCAGGCCGGTTTCGAGAACCTCCGCATCGCCGGCGAGGCGGTCGCCGCCACTCCCAACGCTGCTTACTTCAACCGGTTTCCCCAGTGGAGTCAACTGACAGAGGAGACGGCGAAGAATACGACCAACTATCGGAATGATGTCCGAGGCTTCTCGCTCGTCAAGCCGTCGGAGATCAGCATCCCCAACTTCGGCAAAATCTATCTTGCCGAGCTGTTCATCACCCCTTCGTCCCGGCGCATCAGCATGATCCGGATCGAGCTCGGCTGCCCGGAAGAGGGCGGCATTGAGATTGGCGGCAGTGGGGCTAACGGAGTCGGCTGGCCATAATGCCCCGCTTTGTTCTCCTGCTGTGGCTTCTCGTCGGGTGTCGCCAGCCAGACGCCGAGAAGCTCTATCAGCAGGCGGAACGTCAGTCTCAGCAGAGCCGCTGGACCGAAGCGTTGGCGGTCCTGGACCGCGCGCCGCGCGATCCAAAGTTTCTGCTGTTGCGCGCCGAAGTGCTTCTTGGCCAAGGCAACCGCGCGGCCGCCGAAGCGCTTCTACCTCAAGAGCCGTTCTCGGAGGCGGCTCTTGAGGTCCAGCGCCTGATGCATCTGGGCAACGCCGCTCGCCTTCGCGGGGAAACGGGGGCAGCGCTCACCTTGCTCCGATCCGCCCGCTCCCTGGCTGGTTCCTCGGGACCTCTCCTGACGGCGGTGGATCTGCGGCTCGCAATCGCCCTCACCCGACGCGGGGATTACCCGGCGGCTGAAACCGCGGCGCGTCGCGCGCTCGTCTATGCGGAACAACAGCGCCTGCCGTTCGTCGAACTCCAAGCGAGCGGAAACCTTGGGTTTGTCGCGCTGAACGCCCATCGGTATGAAGAGGCCATCTCTTGGTTCGAGCGCGTCCGCCGCCTCTCGCAGGCCCCCGGGAATGAAGAGAAGGCGCTCGGAAACCTTGCCCTCTGCTATCGCGCGCTCGGAGATCCTGACCGCGCCCTTGCCCTGCTGCTGCGCGCCGAACCGCTCGCGCTCGCCGCTGGACAGCAGCACGACGCCATGGTCTGGATCGGCCAAGCCGGCTCCATTCACTTCGAACGCGGTGAGTTCCCCGCCGCCATTGAGCGCTTCCGGCGGGCCCTCGAAGTCTCCCAAACCCTCGGAACCGCCTTTACTCCGGCCTGGGCTCACAACGTCGCCAAAGCTTATCTCGAGCAAGGCGATGCCTCCAAAGCCGAGCCATTCCTTGCCCAAGCCACCCGACTCGCCGACCCCGGCGACCGTGCACTTCAAACTTCCATCGCCCTCACTCGCGCTCGGCTCACCGCCTCGGAAACCGGCTTCGCCGCCATTGCCGCTGATCCAGCCAACTCCCCCGCGGATCGCCAGGAATCGCTGGGCCGCTGGGCTCGGCTACTCGCCGGTTCGAACCGCTCGGAGCTTGCCGCTCAGAAGTACCGCGAGTTACTCGAACTCGGCGAAACGACCCGCTCCCAGTTACAACGCGATGACTCCCGGCTCTCTTACGGCGCCAACGTCGCCGATCTGTACGCAGAGTATGTTGACTTCCTGATGCAACGCGGGGAAACGGTCCTGGCGCTGGAGACGGCCGCCGCGGTTCGGGGACGGCTCCTGGGCGGTGCCGCCGTCCGCGCTTCGGCGTTGCAAAAGCTCGCCGCCGACAGCGGTCACGTCATTCTCTTTTATTCGGTCACCCGGGAGCGTTCGTGGCTCTGGTCCATTACGCCCACGGCGGTGGAATCGTTCGCGCTGCCTGGCGCGAAGACGCTCGCGCCTCTGCTGGACGAATACCGCCAGTTCATCGCCGGACTGCGCGATCCGCGTTCTAGTGAAGCGCCCGCCCGCCGCAAGTTGACCGAGCTTTTGCTTCGCCCGGCCGTCGCCGCCCTCCCTCCCGGTGCCCGAGTTCATCTGGTTCCCGATGGCCCTCTCCATCCGCTGAATTTTGAGACGCTGGCCTCGCCCCACAACCCCGACCGTTACTGGCTCGAAGACGCGACGATTTCGTTGACCCCTTCGCTGAGTTTGTTACTGGCTGAGCGGAGGCGTTTCCGTGGCTCCCACGCGCTCCTGGTCGGCGCCCCGGAGACGATGCCCGAGCCCTATCAACCGCTTCCCCACGCCCGCGAGGAACTCACCGCCGTCGCCGCGGCCTTGACTCCGATGCCGATCAAACGGCTGGAGGGCTCCGCCTGTAGCCGTGTGGAGCTTCTTGACCAGCCGATAGCTTCCTACCGTTACGCCCATTTTGCGGTGCACTCTGTGACGGACCCGGTCGACCCCCTCCACTCCGCCTTGCTGCTTACGCGTCGCGATGATGGTTCCTCGGTCTCGGCCGCCGAGATTCGTCAAATGCCGTGGCGGGCGGAGCTGGTGACGCTCTCGGCGTGCCGCAGCGCCGGGGCTCGTAACTACGGTGGCGAGGGGCTGGTTGGCCTGACGTGGGCCTTTCTCGAAGCGGGAGCGCAAAACGTGGTCGCCGGACTTTGGGACGTCAACGACCGGAGCACCTCCCGCCTGATGAGCGATTTCTATCGGCGACTGGCCACCGGCCGCCCACCTGCCGAAGCGCTGCGGGAAGCCAAGCTGGAACTGCTGCGTTCCGCCGGACCCTACGCCAAACCCTACTACTGGGCTCCCTTCGTTTTCTTTACTTCCGCTAAACAACCACCACTTAGTGGGGTGGCGTTTAGACGCGACCGAAAGCGACCGCTTCGCTGACCTCTCCACGCGGGGGAATTCGACCGTGCGAATGGTGATAAATAATAAGGGAACGTTTTTAGCTCCAATACGTATAAGTAGTCAATGCGACGAGCCCTGCTTCTTCTCCCGTTCTATCTCACGCTCGCCCTTGCGATTGTCACGCCGACAGATCCGGTGAATCGCTCGCCCGGAAAACTCAATCCGCTCGTCGAAGGAAAGAAAGCACCCCGGCCCTGCCCTAGCCGCCCGGCCTAAGTGCTCGCCACCTCGCTATAATTGAGAGGTGCGTTACATCCTCCTTCTTGTGGCCCTCACGGCTGGTTCGCTTCTTTCCTCCTGCGCAAAGGCGCCGCAGACGAAGGAGTCGGTGAAACAGGCTATCGTTGACTACCTGGCGAAACGGGACGACATGATCGCCGCTTCGATGGACGTTGAAGTGGTGAGCGTGAACTTCAAAGAAAAAGAGGCCGAAGCGGTCGCGAGCATCGGCCCGAAAGGTGCCCCGGCCAGCGGCATTAAGATTGCTTACACCCTGGAAGCCGAAGGCAACAAATGGGTCGTGAAGAAGAAGCCCGGCGCGGCCCCGGCGTCTTCTGGCGACACTCCGCATAGCGCCCCTTCCGACCCGGGCAGTCTGCCCTCCGGCCATCCTCCCATCCCGGCAACCCCCGCCAAGCCGTGACCCCGACTGTCGCCGTTCTCGGAGGAGGCCCGGCCGGTTCCATGGCCGCCGAACGCTTGGCCCATGCTGGCGTCCGCACCGTGCTCATTGATGAAAAGATGGCTTGGGAGAAGCCCTGCGGCGGTGGGGTGACGTTCAAGGCCTACAATCAATATCCGTTCCTCGCCAAGGGCCTTAGCCATTCGGTCTCAACCACCTGGCTCCACGCCGATTCGACGCCGTCCGCTCGGCTTACGCTGCGGCAGCCTTTGCTCATTTTCTCCCGGCGCGACCTCAACCAACTGCTGCTCGACCGGGCCGCCGCCGCCGGAGCGGAGCTCGTCACGGCTCGCGTCACCGCTGTCGAGAGGGCAGGGAATTCGTGGTCGCTCTCGACTCGCACGGGGTCGCTGCAAGCCGACCACGTGATCATCGCGACGGGTGCCCGGAACGCTCTCCGCGGCTTCGGCACCGCTTGGACAGCCAACGACACGATGGTCGCTCTTGGCTACTACATCCCGACTGACCAGCCGCACATTGATATTCGGTTCTTCGCCGACCTGGAAGGCTACATCTGGCTCTTCCCCCGCCGCGGCCACTTATCGGCTGGTATTTGTGGCAAAGGGGTGACGGCGGCGGCCCTGCGCCAACGATTAGAGCGCTATCTGGCGGAACGCGGCATCTCCTATACAGAGGCTCAATTTTACGCCCATATGCTGCCTTCGCTCGCTTTCGGATCCTGGCCCAATAACCGGCTGGCTGGTCCTGGCTGGCTCGCTGTTGGCGACGCGGCTGGCTTAGTGGACCCTGTTACCGGCGAAGGTATTTATTACGCGATGCGGTCGGGCGAACTGGCGGGTCAGTTACTTGCGGAAGGTCGGCAGGAGGCATACGCGGCGCAGGTGGAGTCCGAGTTTGGGGCTGACCTGGCCTATGCCTCGACGCTGGCGCAACGAGTTTATCTGGGGCGTTTCCGCGGTGGGGCGAACACGACGCGGATGCTGCAATTTCTTCGCCGCAGCCAGCGGATTCAAGCCGTCATGCAGGAGCTTTTCGCCGGCACCATCAGCTATGGCGAACTCCGGACCCGCATTCGCGGTAACTTCAAATCAACAATGGCGGAGATCGCCATTAACTCCTTGTTGCGTCGTACTGTAACTTCCTAAATCTCTTATGTCTACCACTCGTTCCGAGGCCCTGCTTGCCCGCGGGCAACACCTGATTCCGGGCGGCGTTAACTCCCCCGTCCGCGCTTTCCGCAGCGTGGGCGGCACGCCGCGATTCATCGCCCGTGCCCAAGGGGCTCGGATGTTCGACGTTGATGACAATGAGTTCATCGACTACATCGGATCCTGGGGGCCGATGTTGATCGGCCATCGGCATCCGGCGATTTTGGCGGCCATTGAGAAGGCTTTGACGATTGGCACGTCTTTTGGCGCGCCGACCGAATTGGAGCTGGAACTGGCCGAAGAGATCATCGACGCGGTGCCGAGCATGGAGATGCTGCGGCTCGTGAACTCTGGAACCGAGGCGACGATGTCGGCGCTGCGGGTAGCTCGCGGGTTCACCGGACGGGACCTGACGATTAAGTTCGAGGGCTGCTACCACGGCCATGTGGATAGTCTGCTGGTGAAGGCGGGCAGCGGAATGGCGACGTTGGGCATCGCGGATACCCAGGGCGTTCCGAAGGGGTTCACGGATACGACGCTGGCGCTGCCTTATAACTCGGTCGAGGCGTTGGAGCAGGCTTTTCGGGAGCGCGGCGAGTTGATTGCGGCCGTTATTTTGGAGCCGGTGGTGGGGAACATGGGTTGCGTGATCCCGACGCCGGAGTTTCTGGCCGCGCTGGTGCATCTGACGCAAAAACATGGGGCGCTGTTGATTTTCGATGAAGTAATGACGGGCTTCCGGCTGGCGCGGGGCGGGGCTCAGGAGCTGTTCGGGATTCGACCGGACCTGTCGACGTTTGGGAAAGTGATTGGTGGCGGTTTGCCGATTGGGGCTTATGGTGGGCGGCGGGACGTGATGAGCAAGGTGGCTCCGGTGGGGCCGATCTATCAGGCGGGGACGCTGAGCGGGAATCCGTTGGCGGTGAGCGCGGGGTTGGGGATGTTACGGTATATTAAGAGCCATCCCGAGATCTATCCGTATCTGGAGAAGATTACCGCCCGGTTAGTCGAGGCGCCGCCGCCGGGAGTGACGGTGAACCGCGTGGGAAGTATGTTCACGATGTTCTTTACGGACACGCCGGTGGTTGACTACGAGACGGCGAAGACGTCGGATACGGCGCGTTTTGGTAAGTTCTTCCATCACTTACTCAGTGAGGGAGTTTATATCGCGCCGAGCCAGTTTGAGGCGGGTTTTGTAAGTGCCGCTCATACGGAAGAGGATATCGAGGCGACGCGCGCGGCGATTGGGCGTTTCTTCGCGTAGGCTCATAAAACAAGGCCCGGCGAGGGAGCCGGGCCTTTGTGAAATACACAGAATGGAATGGGAGTCGTGGACTAAGCGCGTCCTGCGCCGCCTCACATTGGAAGAGTGGCTCCCAGGGCGGAAAGTTCTCAGGCCAATGTGTTCAAGGAAATCGGCCGCTGGGCTTCGAAGGCGGCGATCGCCGCGTCCTGCTTCAACACGTAGCCGATCTCGTCGACCCCTTCGAGCAAACAGTCCTTGGCAAAGGCGTCAATCGGGAACGACATTGACGGTCCACCTGGCCAACTCAGAGTCTGGGTCGGCAGGTCGATCGTCAACTGCAACGCCGGGTTCGCGGCCAGCGCGACGAACAACGCCGCGTGTACGTCCTTCGGCATCACAATGGGAAGTAGGCGGTTTTTCAGCGAGTTTTGCTTGAAAATGTCCGCGTAACTCGTGGAGAGCACGGCTTGGAAGCCGTACTGCGTTAAGGCCCAGGGGGCGTGTTCGCGGCTCGATCCGCAACCAAAATTGTCGCCGGCGAGAAGCACCTGCGACGCCTTGGCGGCCGGGGTGTTAAGGACGAAATCGGCCTTCGGTGAGCCGTCGGCGTTGTAGCGCCAATCGCAGAAAAGCTGGTCTCCGAGGCCGTCCTTCGAGATGGTCTTCAGGAACCGGGCCGGGATGATTTGGTCGGTGTCGATGTTGTCATTCGGCAGCACAGCCACCGTGGAATGGATCCGCATGCTTATAAGCTCCTCACGTCAGTTACTACGCCCATCACGGCGCTCGCCGCGGCCGTTAGCGGGCTGGCAAGGAACGTTCGACCGCCTTTACCTTGGCGCCCTTCGAAATTACGGTTCGAAGTGGACACGCTGTATTGACCCGGTGCCAGTTGGTCGCCGTTCATGGCGATGCACATGGAGCAACCGGCTTCTCGCCATTCGGCACCGGCGTCGCGGAAGATCTTGTCTAGACCTTCGGCTTCGGCCTGCCGTTTGATCTCCTGCGAGCCGGGGACGACCATGACGCGGACGGTCGGGCTGACCTTGCGCCCCTTCAGGACGCTGGCGGCGGCTCGGAGGTCGGTTAAGCGCGAGTTGGTACAGGAGCCGATGAAGACGACATCAATCTTCTGTCCGGCGATGGCTTGGCCGGCTTGAAGGTTCATGTAGACCAGCGCCTTCCGGAGAGACTCGCGTTCGAGCGGGTCGGTGGAATCGGCCGGGTTGGGAACTGAAGCGGTGATCGCCATACCCATGCCGGGGTTCGTTCCGAAGGTAATCATCGGTTCGAGCGAATCGGCGTCAATGGTGGTCGTGTAATCGTAAGTCGCGCCTTCGTCGGTGGGCAGCGTCGTCCAGTAAGCAAGCGCTTTGTCCCACGCTTCGCCGTGGGGCGCGTACTTGCGGCCTTTGACATACTCGTAGGTCTTTTCGTCCGGGGCGATCAGTCCGGCGCGCGCGCCGGCTTCGATGGCCATGTTACAAACGGTCATTCGCTCTTCCATGGAAAGGGCGCGGATGGCGGAGCCGGTGAATTCGAAGACGCAGCCAGTGCCGCCGC
This sequence comes from Acidobacteriota bacterium, assembly GCA_031412835.1. Classification (GTDB taxonomy): domain Bacteria; phylum Acidobacteriota; class Terriglobia; order Bryobacterales; family Bryobacteraceae. The sequence goes on from JANODS010001132.1 coordinate 12,206, forward strand.
CGATGCCGATTTTGGCGCAGAGGGCGAGAATGATGTCTTTGGCCGACACGCCGGGCTTGAGCGAGCCTTCCACCTTCACTTCAAACGTCTTGGAGGGGCGTTGGAGGAGGCACTGGGTGGCAAGGACCATCTCGACTTCGCTGGTGCCGATGCCGAAAGCGAGGGCACCGAAGGCTCCGTGGGTGGCGGTGTGGCTATCGCCGCAGACGACGGTCATGCCGGGCTGGGTTAAGCCCTGTTCTGGTCCGATGACGTGGACGATGCCTTGGTTTACGTTCTGGAAGCCGAAGTAGGGGATGCCGAATTCGGTGGCGTTGGTTTCGAGTTGGGCGACCTGGGTGGCGGCGATCTGGTCGAGGATGGGCAGGTGGCGCGGGGTGGTGGGGGTGGAATGGTCGACGGTGGCGAAGGTGAGATCGGGTCGGCGCACCTTAACGCCGCGGGCCCGGAGGCCGGAGAAGGCTTGGGGTGAAGTGACTTCGTGGACCAGATGAAGGTCGATGAAGAGAACGGCGGGGGCACCTTCCTTTTCAGCGACCATGTGGCTGTCCCAAACTTTCTCAATGATGGTACGCGGCTTATTGGATGGCATTGGCTACGGCTTCTCCTACTTCGGTGGTGGTGGCGGGCACGCCCTTTGGCTTCAAGTCGGCGGTGGTGCGGCCCGAATCGAGAACGGCTTCAATGGCGGCGTTGACGGCGGCGGCTTCCTTCATTAATCCGAAGGAATATTCGAACATGGCACCGACGGAGCCGATGGCACCGAGGGGGTTCGCTTTGTTCTGGCCGGCGATGTCGGGCGCTGAGCCGTGGACCGGTTCGTAGAGACCGACCCAAGCGCCGGAGGGGCGCTGGTCGCCGATGGAGGCCGAGGGCAACATGCCGATGGAGCCGGCGAGGACGGCACCTTCGTCGCTGAGGATGTCGCCGAACATGTTCTCCATGACGAGGACGTCGAAGCGCCGCGGGTTCAGCACGAGCTGCATGGCGGCGTTGTCGACGAGGATGTGCTCGAGTTCCACGTCGGGGAATTCGGGGGCGATCTCATTGACGACCCGGCGCCAGAGCTGAGAGGTTTCGAGGACGTTGGACTTATCGACGCTGGCGAGCTTCTTCCGCCGCTTGCGGGCGAGGCCGAACGCCATACGGGTGATCCGCGCGATTTCGGCGCGGGTATAGGTCATCGTGTTCGTGGCGCGCTCGGTGTCGCCGGAGCCTTCGATGCCGCGGGGGGTGCCGTAGTAGATGCCGCCGTTGAGCTCGCGGACGATGATCATGTCCGTGCCTTCGACGAGATGGTTCTTGAGCGGGCTGCTTTCGATCAAGGCCGGGTAGGCCTTTACCGGGCGGAGGTTGGCGTACACGCCGAGCACCTTGCGGATGCCGAGGAGGCCTTTTTCCGGCCGGAGTTCGGGGGGGGCGTTGTCAAACTCCGGTAGACCGACGGCACCCATCAGCGTCGCGTCGGCTTGGACGGCTAGGCGCGCCGTTTCGTCTGGAAACGGGGTGCCCGTCTTATGGATGGCGATACCGCCGAGGAGGCCTTCCGTAAGTTGCAGCGTATGGCCGAACTTAGTGGCTACCGTCTCGAGGACACGAACGGCTTCCCGAGTTACCTCGACCCCGATGCCGTCGCCGGGGAGAATCAATACGTTCAGTTGCATGTGTGTTTAGGCCGATACCGGCGCGCGCTTGGACATTACTTCTCTGCACAGCACGATGATTTGATCGTTGCGGACACCTTTGACGCGGTCCGCCAAAGAGGTGAAGCCCTGGTAGATGGCGTCGATTTCTTCCTTGGTGAAGTCGAGGAAGCCCAGTTCCAGGCACCGCGAGGCCATGGCGTGGCGTCCGGAATGTTTACCGAGGACGAGGCGGCCTTCGGGGACGCCGACGGTTTTCGGATCGATGATTTCGTAAGTTGACTTATTCTTGAGATAGCCGTCCTGATGAATGCCGGCTTCGTGGGCGAAGGCATTGTCGCCGACGATTGCTTTATTCGGCTGGGGCCCGAAAGTAATCATCGAAGTTAGTAACTGGCTCGCGCTGAACAAGTGCTCGGTGTTAATGCGCGTTTCGTACGGCAGGATGGACTGGCGCGTTTTGAAGATCATGACGATTTCTTCGAGCGAGCAGTTGCCGGCTCGTTCGCCGATGCCGTTGATGGTGCATTCAATCTGGCGGGCACCCGCTTCGACGGCGGCGAGTGAATTGGCTACGGCGAGGCCGAGATCGTCGTGGCAATGCACGGAGACGATGGCTTTATCGCCGATGGCTTTGACGACGCGACCGATGAAGGCGGCGTACTCGGTGGGAACCGAAAAGCCGACGGTGTCGGGCAGATTGACCGTGGATGCTCCGGCGGCGACGACCGCGCGGGAGACCTGTTCGAGGTAGTCGGGGTCGGTGCGGCTCGCGTCTTCGGCGGAGAACTCCACGTCGTCCGTATAGGTTCGAGCGAGTTCGACGGCCTTCACGGCCTCTTCGAGCACCTGTTCGCGCGACTTCCGCAACTTGTATTGCAGATGGATATCGCTAGTGGCGATGAAGGTGTGGATGCGGGCGCGTTTGGCGTGCTTCAGGGCATCGCCGGCGCGTTCGACATCGAGGCGAGTGGATCGGGCGAGGGCGGCGACGACGAGATCCCGGTCGCCGAACTCTCGGCTGATCGCGTCTACGGCTTCAAAATCGCCGTGGCTGGCGATGGGAAAACCGGCTTCCATGATGTCGACGCCGAGTTCGACGAGCTTGGCGGCCATCTTCAGCTTCTCGGGAACGGTCATGGAGCAACCGGGAGATTGTTCCCCGTCGCGCAAGGTGGTATCAAATATGTGAACGCGCTGATTCATTGGTAAATGACCTCAGTCAATGATCGATTCTTGCACTCGTTGCACAATTTAGCAAATTTATTCCATTCGCATGTGCGATAAGGATTAGTAATGAGGTATGCTGGGAGTCCTGCGATGGAACTTTACTCCCTGCGTGTTTTCCAGACCGTAGCCACTGAGAAGAGCTTTTCTCGGGCGGCCGAAAAAATCCTTCGGACTCAGCCGGCCGTATCGCTGGCAATTCAGCGCCTGGAGCATGAACTGGGCGAGAAGCTGATCGACCGATCGGGAAAGGAGCTTTTGCTGACCGATGCGGGGAAGATCGTGTTTGATTTTTCTCGTCGATTTGAACATTTGGCGCTGGAGATGAATACGGCGCTGGCGGAGATGCGGGATAACTCGGCCGGGGTCCTGATTGTGGGGGCAAATGAATCGACGAGCCTGTATCTGCTGCACCACATTGTGACGTATCGGCGGCTCTATCCGAAAGTGAAGGTGAAGGTGAGGCGGAGTCTTTCGAGTAAGATTCCGAGTCAACTGATTGATGGGGAGTTGGAGTTAGGGGTGATTTCGTTTGATCCGCAGGATGATCGGCTGCATGCCGAGGTGATTTTCACGGATCATTTGGCGTTTGTGGTGAGTCCGGAGCATCGGTTGGCGGATCGGGAGAGCGTTGCGATCACCGAGTTGGGGAGTGAAACGTTCATTGCGCACAACGTGTTGTCGCCCTACCGCGAGGTGGTGTTGCGGGAGTTTCAACGGCACCGGGTGGCGTTGAACATGGATGTTGAGATGCCGACGGTGGAGACGATTCGGCAGATGGTGCAGCGGAATGAGGGGGTCGCATTTTTGCCCAAGATGTGTGTGGAGGCTGAGATCGAACGGGGGCAATTGCGGGAGATACAAGTGGAAGAGTTGCGGGTGGACCGCCAGGTGCATTTGGTATATCCGGCTCGCCGGGCGCTGTCGCATGCGGCGAAAGCGTTCCTTGATGTCGTGAAAGGCCGGTAGATTAGCGGAGAGAATTTCGAGTCTCGGGCCACTCTTCGGCGTGAACTTCATACGGAAGATTCTGATCGGGGCTGGGCGGTGGCTGGACCGTCGGCGTCAATCGGCGCGTCGGCGCCAGGGATTCGCTGCACATTTGCAGTTGGCTGAGCAGGGGGAAGACTGGGCGCAACGGTTTGTTCAGGAGATGGGTTGGACGGTGGTCGCTCGGAACTACCGGCGCAAGGGGGGACGGGGAGAGATCGATTTGGTGGCGGTGGAGGGGGAGACGCTGGTTTTTGTTGAGGTGAAGACGCGCTCGAGTGCGGAGACGGGGGAACCGGAGCGGGCCGTGGACCGAGCGAAGGAGAAGTTGCTGGGCCGGACAGCGGAGGAGTACATGAGGATCGCTTCGGTGGAAGGGATGTCGGTTCGTTTTGACGTGATTAGCTTGGTGATGGGAGAGAGGGTGAAGTTGGAGTATTTTCGCGATGCGTTTTACCCGGTTCGTACTTTGGCGCTGAAGAGCTGACGACTCGAGAATGTAAGTTGCGATGTGGGGTGGCGGCGAGGCGGGAGAATTGGGGTTGGGCTTGTGGCGTCGCAGACGCGAAGGATAAATATGGGTCGGTTATCGGGCGGATTCGGAAGCGGTGGGCGGGTGCGGTACGGGGAGGCCCGACAGCGGTGGAGGGAAGTGATAGCAGTATCGAGGGTTAGAGAAGGTAGTTTTCGAAGGATCGTGTGGGAGGGCGAGGCTGCCGCGGCCGGCCGATGGTTGCCGCCGCAAGGCGGCGACTTGATCAACTCTTGGTAAGCCGGGGAGGCGATTTCCTTCGGGCGGCTAGTGGGTGGTCAAATTCGGTGAATCGGGGCGTGTGGTTAGTTTCCGCTGGCGACGCTGAGTCTGGCACCGGAGTGGCGGTCCAGGACGGTGAAGAGTTCGCCCTTTGAGACGGGTTTGGAAAGAAAGTCGTTCATGCCCACGGCGGTGCAGTCAGCCCAGACCTCGGAGGAGGGGTTGGCGGTACAGGCGATGATCGGGACAGTGGCCGTTGCTGGCAATTGGCGAATTCTGCGGGTGGTTTCGAGGCCGTCGATTCCGGGCATTTGGAGGTCCATCAGGATCAGGTGGAAGCTGTCCCGCATGACGGCTGCGATGGCTGACTCTCCGTCTGGAGCCACAGTAACGACGAAACCTCGGCGTTCGAGGAGGGTCTTCATGAAGCGCTGCGCGATGGCGTTGTCTTCGACGAGTAGAATTCGCCGGGCGGTGGTTTGCGTGGGTTCTTCGAGGAGGGGGGCCGTCTCGTTGGCCTTTGCGCTGACTGGGATGGAGAAGGTGAACAGGCTTCCTTGTCCGGGATAGGATTCCACGCGCAAGTTGCCCCCCATCGCTTCGGTGATTTGCCGGGCGAGGGGGAGACCCACCTTGAGACCAGGCGAATGGGCGGAGAGGGGATTGTCGGTCCCGTGTCCTCCGGAGAACAACGTCGGCATTTGGGCCGCTTCGATACCGGGGCCGGAGTCGCGGACGGAAACCGTAAGCCAGACGCGCCCATCGACGTTGGGGGCGGCGCTGGCGATGACTTCGATCTCTCCAACTACCGTGAATTTTATGGCGTTCGAGAGGAGGAGATCCAAAACCTGACGAACCCGATGGGGGTCCGACAAGGCGACTTCGGGAAGTTGGGGATCCAACAACAGACTGAGGTGCAGCCCGCGGCTCCGAGCCTTCGGTTCCCGAGCGGCTACGGCGGCCTGCAGCATTTCGGCTGGACGAAATTCGGAGTAGACGTGGCCGGAGGTCCCGCTGGTTAGAGACGAGTATTCGATGGCGTTGGTGAGGGACTCGAGCAGTAGTTCGGCGCAGGAACGAGAGGAGCTGACGTAATCCAACTGCTCTTCGTTCAGGGACGTTTCGTTGAGCAGATCCAACATGCCGAGTATGCCCGTTAGGGGTGTTCGTAGTTCGTGGTTCAGATTCGCGAGAAAATTCCGCTTGATCCGCTCCACGCTGTAATTTTCTGGAACTGCCAGGAGTTCAGCCGTCGCCATAAGCTTCCTATCGGCGAGAATGTGGAGAAGGATTAGCTTTTTGAATTCAGAATTCGCCGAATTCTAACCCATACGGGGTAGCACTAACCATTATGGGCCGCAGTCGCTACGCGGTGCACCATATTGACGAGGCGACGGTACGGGATTTTTCCGATGCCCTCTTTTCCGGTGCCCTGCAGGGGCAACCACTCGCCGTCCCGCCAACTTGAGTAGTACCACCTTGCCAGGAGTGCTAGGTGCTCCTGGCGGTCGCTGATCGCTATTTGGTGAGGCAGGGGCTGCTCGAGCAGCTCTCGCAGCCGGCGATCGAGGGAGATGGGCTTGTCGGCCGCCGCTTCTTGCGCCAGGGAGAAGCGAATGGCGGGTTGCCAGGCCCCGGCGAGGAGGGGACGGAGTTCGACGGCTTGCGGTTCGATGGACGGGGTGACGGCGATTCCGTGGGCGGTTTCGAGCGGCATGGCGACTTCGTCGAGTAACTTGAGGGTGGCCGTGATTTTGTCGAGGCGCTGGTGTTGGCGGGCGGCTTCTTCGAACTCCATTTCGGCGGAAAAGCGGTCGCGGGAGCGTTCGACGACGTCGAACAGGGAGTGCCCGGCGGTTTCCAGGAAATCGGTGACGCGCCGGACTTCGCTGGCGTAGCCTTCGGGGGAGACGGCGGCTTGGCAGGGGCGGAGGCAGTGATTCATTTCGCCGTACATGCAGCCGGGGTGATCCGGGGCTGGTGATAGGTCTTCGGTGCAGCGGCGGAGCTGGAAATGCTCCAGTACCGAGGCTTCGAAGGCTTCGGCCCCGGCGCGGGAACGGAAAGGGCCGTAATGGAGGCCCGACTTAGTCAACCGCGTGGTGACAGTGGTACGGGGGAACTCATTGGCCAGGAGCATCTTGACATAACTTGGCATCCGTAACTTAGTAAGTTTCAAGTAAGTTGTCGGGTAGTGTTCGCGGGCGAGTCGGTAGAGGGTGAGCGAAGATTCGAGGCGGGAGGCTGTCGGCCAGTAATCGAGGGCGGTCGCGATCTGGTCGAACATTCCCAGGCGGAGCAGACGGCGGACTCGCCGACCGAGGAGGGCGGTCCTGGCGATGTAGGGTGGGCCCTGTCGCATGGCGAGCGCGAAGACGGCGGGCGACTCCGGCAGGGCGGCCAGAAATTGGTCCCGGTCAGGGCCGATGGGCGGAAGAAGCATAGTTATTGCTGGAGGAACGAGTTGAATTCGGTGGGGATTAAGGGCTTCCCGTGGACGACATCCATGTTCTCACTGACGAGCCGTGCTTTGCTCGGCCCGATAGGGTGGCGCGTGAATCTTGTCAGACTGGCCGCTCGGCCCTCTTGGTCCCGATCAAGGTCGAAGGGCGGGTTAGCGCTGGAAGAACGAGTAGAATTCGGTGGGGGTGAAGGGCGTCACCTTGGCGACTTCCATGTTCTCATTGACGCGTGCGGCTTTGCTCATGCCGATAAGCGAGGTGGTGAGACCGGGGGTGGAGCGGGCGAACTGGATGGCGCGTTGGGCTTGCGTTGGCAAGGTGTCTGCAAACTTGCTGAGAAACTCTTCGGGCAGGCCGCTTGCCAAGCGACCTTGCAGCAGCGTGGCCGAGCCGATTACGGTGATTCCGAAGCCGTCGGCGGCCTCGACCAGGGGCACGGGCGGACGGTCGCCGTTGTGTTGATTTCGGGCTGAGATCGCCTCATTCATTAAATAGTTGAAGGGCAATTGGGCAAATCGAAAGTGGTGTTTGGGGCCGCCGACCTCTCGGGCCAAGGCGACGAGCCGGGCGAGTTGGAGGCCGTCGGTTCCGCCGGAGCGGCGACGCAAGCCGTCCCACGTGGCGATGCCGTAGTAGGCGGTTTTTCCTGCCGCGACTAGCTCTTCACAGGCGGCGAAGGCGGTTTTCATGCGCTGGTAGAAGTCGTCGTCCGGCAGGAACGCCAACTGCGTTTCAGGATTGTGGAGATAGAAGACGTCCAGTTTTTCGACGCGAAGATTGTGGAGCGAGCGGTGGATTTGGTCGGCCAGGAAGGCGGGGGCGAGGCAGTGGGTTTTGCCGACGACGTCGCCGGGGAGGAGCGCTTCGGTTGGCACCGCCTGCGGGACGAGGTAGCCGGCTTTGGTGCAAAGGACGATTTGATTTCGGGCGATTTCGCCATTTTGCTGGAGCGACTCGAGCGCGCGGCCGATGGCGCGCTCGGACTGTTGATGGCGATAGTTCAACGAGGTGTCGATGACGTTGATGCCTTGGCGAAGGGCTGCTCTGACCGACGCCATATAAGATCGGTCGGTTTCGTCATTGAGGGGACCGAGGTAGGTTCCGATGCCCAGGGACGACAGGGTGAGGCCTTGGGCCGTCCGGTAAAACTGGTTTCTTTCGAGCAGGGGAAACCGGACTCGTAGGGATTGCGTCCCTTGTGGGGAAGCGGACTCAAAATTCATGAAAGGGCCGTTTTCCTATTCGATGTAGCCGAGGCGGCGCAAGGTGGTCTCAGGCTCTGACTGATCGAACTGCAAGACAGAAGCTTTTTGACGACCATGTTCGAGTAGGATCCCATAAGGCGGGTCGCCAAAAGGGAAGAGTTTTTTTAATGCGTCGTGTTCGGGGGAGTTTCCCGCCTTCAGGCCGGTGGAATCCATGAAATACTTGCCGAACTGGGGGACTCGGGAGGGCAAGCCGTAGATTTTTACACCGCTCCAGGTATGTTTGGCGAGGCGCCGGGCGGCTTGGTCGCAGTGGGCGCATTCGGGATCGTAGAAATAGAGGAGAACCTTTCCTTGCTGTAAGGAGACGGGCTGGCCGTCGACGGTGATGACGTTGGGGGCTTGGGTGCCGGTCTGCCGGGACTCGGTGATGCCGAAGCTGACGCCGGCGAAGACGGCGGCGCAGGCGGCGATGACGAGCGCACCGCGGGTACCCTCGCTGGGTCGGGCCCACCAGCCGGCGAGACCGGAGAGGGCGAGCATCGCGGCATCGCTATAGAAGAACATGGGGCCGACGGCGCGCTTGAGCCAAGGGAAGCAGGTGCAATCGGCACCGAGAAGTTGGTTGTAAAAATAGCCTATGTAGATCATGAAGGCGATCAGCATGAGGCTGATGAGCCAGGCACCCCAGCGACGGTAGCGCGGAATGAGGACGAGAACGCCGGAGAAAACTTCGGCGGTGCCAAAGAAAACGGCGGTGAAAACGCTGAGTTGGGCGGGGACAAGAGCTTGGGTCATACGGGCGGCGGCACCGAGGTGATCGGTGAGCTTCCAGACGCCGGCAACGATGAAAAGCAGCCCGATGAGAATGGCACAAACCCAGGAGGCCGCGGTTTTCCAGGTGGGCAGTTCGACCGAGAGAGCCGCCATGGGCTCGTGTGCCATACTTTCTTCCATGGTCCCTATTTTAATGCTTTTTTTGGTTGTAGCAGGGGGGCTCTTCGCCGCTCCTGAAATCGCGGAACTTGCCATCATGAACGCCAACATTTATACGGTGAATCCGCGGCAGCCGAAGGCCAAGGCGCTGGCGGTGCGGGGGGGGAAAATCATCGCGGTGGGCGACTCGGTGGC
>JANODS010001133.1:0-6112 GCA_031412835.1 Acidobacteriota bacterium
GGAACATGCCGGATTCCGTCATCCAGGCCATCGCTAAGCGCGGGGGCGTTATTTGCCTGAACTTTCATGCCGGATACCTCGACAAGGCCGCCTATGATGTCTATTTCCGTAACCGCCCGGCGCGGGACGCGGAGATCAAAATCGTCACCGACCAGAAGCCGGTCGACTGGGAGAAGGTTCGGCTGATCCAGCGAAAATATTTCGAGAAGATGCCGAAGGTGGATGTCTCTGTTCTGGTGCGGCATCTGGACCATATTGCGAAGACGGTCGGGGTGGACCATGTTGGGCTGGGCTCGGATTTCGACGGCATTTCCGGGATGGCGCCGGTTGGGATGGAGGACGTATCGAAGTACCCGAACATCGTCAGAGGCCTGATCGACATTGGCTACTCCGACGTGGACATTCGCAAGATCATGGGTTTGAACTTGCTCCGGGTGCTTCGCCAGAATGAAGAGGTCGCAAAACAAAAATGAACCGCCGCCAGTTTCTTGCGCTTGCCGCGCCGTCGCCCAAAAAACGGATCGCGTGCCTGTCTTCGACCTATCACGTCCGCTCTCACTCGGATAACTTCATCACTCGTTTTCTGGAGGGATATTGGATCGGAGAGACCCACTACGATGCCCCGTTCGAAGTGGCCTCGCTGTGGATGGATCAGATTCATCCGGCCGACATTGGCCAGCGGCTCGCGGCGGCTTACTCGGTTCCGGTGGCGAAAGACATCGCCGGGGCGCTAACGCTGGGCACCGGGAAACTGGCAGTCGATGGGGTGGTGCTAGTTTGTGAGCATGGCGACTACCCGCATAACGAGAAGCAGCAGCAGTTGTATCCGCGGTACGAGTTCTTCGAACAGGTCGTTAAGGTTTTCCGCGATAGCGGCCGCAGTTGCCCGGTGTTCGTCGACAAACAGCTCTCTTATGATTGGAAGCAGGCGCGGCAGATGCACCGGTGGTCGCAGGAGCTGAAGTTCCCGTTTATGGCCGGGTCCAGCGTGCCGGTTACGTTTCGCCGACCGGAGTACGACCCGCCGCGCAACCTGGTGATGGAGTCGGCGCTGGCGATTGGTGGGGGCTGGGTGGCTGATGGTGGGATCTTCCATATTTTGGAGACTTTGCAGGCGTTCGTGGAGCGCCGCCGGGGCGGGGAGACGGGCATACGGGCCGTTCGTTTGTTGAAGAACGAGGAGGTATGGAAGGCGGAAAAGCAGGGACTTTGGAGTCGCGATCTGCTAGACGCGGCGCTGGCCCGCCAACTGCGGCCTACGGGCCAGAGGCCGGAGGAGATGACGGCCGTCCTGGGACTGATCGAATACCGGGACGGGTTTCAGGCCGCGACGTTGGCGCTCAGCGGGGTGTCAGAGTACATCGCCGCCGTTAAGCCCAAGCATGGGCCGGCACAGGCGACGCTTTGCTACATTCCGATTGAGAATTCGAACAACTTCTCGATGTTGGTGCATGCGATCACACGGATGATCAACACGGGCCGGACGCCGCTGGATGTAAGGCGCACGTTGCTGGTGACGGGGGCGCTGGCGAGCTTGATGGAGTCAGGGTATCGAAACGGGATACGGATGGAGACGCCGGACTTGAAGATCGCTTATCGGCCTCCGCCGGACAGTTGGTATGCGAAAGGGGAGGGGTCCTGATGGCGCTGCCGATTGAGGCAACGGAGAAGTTGGAGCGGATCGCTACGGGCTTCGCGCTCGCCGAGGGGCCGGTGTATAGCCGTCGCGGCTACCTGCTGTTCACGGATATTCGAAACCAGCGGATCCATAAGTTAGAGAAGGGCTTACTCACCGTTTTTCGCGAGAACAGCAACCGCGCTAATGGCTTGACGTTTGATCATCAGGGGCGCTTGCTGGTGGCGGAGGGAGGAGGGCGTGTGACGAGGACGGAGAAGAACGGGTCGATCACGGTGCTGGCGGAGGCGGGCTTACAGGGGCCGAATGACCTTGTGTATGCGATCGACGGGAGCGTTTACTTTACGGATCTACCGAAGGGGCGGGTATATCAAATTACGCGGCAGGGTCAGGTGCGGGTGGTGGCGGAGACGGCGGGGCCTAATGGAGTGGCGCTTTCGCCGAACCAGCAGCATTTGTATGTGGCGGATTACAAAGTCGGCGGGGTGAAGATTCACGCGATCGAGGCGGATGGTCGGCTGCGACCGGGTAAGGAGTTTGCGGCGTTGACGGTGGACGGGCTGAAGACCGATGAGACGGGGAACGTGTGGATGGCGTCGGTAGATGGGATTGAAGTCTATACGGTGAGCGGCGAGCCGTTGGGTAAGATTGCAACGCCGGAGCGGCCGACGAACTGCGGGTTTAGCGGAGGGACGCTTTATGTTACGACACCGTCGTCTGTTTATCAGATCCAGACGAAGGTGTTTGGCGTGCGCACCTTTTGATGAAAGCGGCGGCAGGCTGTAGAGCTTCGATCAAGCAACGGTCACCGGTCAGAATTGGAGCACGCAAAAAAAGAGCCGGAATTCAATTGCGACATCTTGTTGCAATTGAATTCCGGCCAAGAGTACCCGAATGGGCGTCAGAAGAACTGGTTGGAAGCTCGTTAGACGAGGTTGGGAATTTTGATGATCTTTTTCTGGATGGCGTACTGGACGAGTTGTGCTTTGTTGTGAATGTCCAGCTTGCGCATGAGATTGAACTTGTGAGCTTCGACGGTTTTGACGCTCAAGTTAAGGTCGCAGGCGATTTCCTTGACGGATTGGCCTTCGGCGAGCATCTTGAGGACTTCGCGTTCGCGCGTCGTGAGAGTGGCGAAGCGAGGTAACCGGTTGGCTGATTTGATGCGAGATCGGAAGTCATCCACAAGCTGGGAGAGCATCCGGGGGCTGAGGTAGCTGCCGCCGCGAACAACGTCGCGGACAGCCGCAATGAGTTGTTGAGCGGGGCTATCTTTGAGGACGTAGCCACCGGCGCCGACTTCCATGCCTTCCACCAGATAGTCTTCGTCATCATACATCGTGAGGAAGAGGATCTTAGTTTCGGGCCGATTTTTCTTGATTTGGCGGGTTGCTTCGAAGCTACTGAGTCCGGGCATGCCGATATCCATCAACACGACGTCGGGTCGGAGTTCGTTTGCGCGTTCTACAGCATCACCACCGTTGGCTGCGTCGCCGATGACTTCCATATCGGCTTCCGCGGCAATAAGGGTTCTAACCCCTTGGCGGAAGAGGGTGTGATCGTCCGCTAACATGATACGAATCTTGGCCATAGTGCTTACCGTTGTTGTTCTAGATTTTCCAAGCGAGTAATTTTTGCGTGCGCCGCGGGGCGCGACATCGACGATCTTCAGCGATCATTCGGCATTGGTAGTGCCGGAAGTTTTTCAACAAGGGTCGGTTCCTGTTCCCGGCTAGTGAGTGGCGACAGAAGGGAGCGGGCGCATCCTGCGTCCGGTTCCGGGTTTCTTCGCCAGAGTAGGCACAGCCTCTCTAGGAATCGGCAGTTCGACCAGAATTCTCGTACCCGAGGTTACGCGGCGGCTAGGCCGTTTCGCTTCGGTTTTTTGACTACTTTCTTTGCGCAAGCCCGACTTGTTGGCCATAGCGCTTTCGATTTGGAACGAGCCGCCGAGGAGAGTAACTCGCTCGCGGATTCCGGAAAGACCGAAAGATTCCTGCTTGCGAAAGGCTTCCTCAACGTTAAAGCCGATGCCATTGTCGATGACGTTCAGCCTTAATAATCTATCGGTGGTTCCGACAGAAATGTTTACAGTGTCAGCAAAAGAATGCTTCGCAATGTTGTGAAAACACTCCTGAACGAGCCGATAGACGATGCTTTCGGTGCGTTTGGGGAGTCCTCCCAGATTGTGCAATTGAACCCGAATTTTAGCGGGGCTGACCTGACGAAATCGTTGGACGAGTTGGCGAATTGCCGCGCCCAGGCCGAGCTGATCAAGAACGGCCGGACTGAGGGCGCTAATGAGCCGGCGGGTTTCGATAATCGTGCTTTCCACGGCGGCGCGGGTTTCGCGGAGGGTTTCCCGCTCGGCGGCGAGAGAATCTGGCAGGCGGGCTTCGAGCATCTCCATTTGGAGGCGGACACAGAGGAGACTTTGGCCGGCTTCGTCGTGAAGTTCCCGACTGATGCGGCGGCGTTCGGCCTCTTCGACATGGAGCATGTGCTCGGCCAGTTGGCGAATTTGTTCCTCGCGAGCGGCGAGGCCTTCGACGAGTTGCGCCTTTTCGATCCCCATCCAACAGCGTTCGGCGGCGGCGGTGAGCAGTTCCTGCTCCCGTGGGAACCATTCGTAGACGGCGGTGAAGGCGAATTGAATGACTCCGGAAGCGAGCTTCCCACCAAGGGGGACCGACCAGACCGAGCCGCCGGTGCGGGGCCATGTCGGATCGAGCAGGCTGCCCATGATGGGTTGGGAGAGGGCACGGCGGAGAGCCGGGGTGTTCGGGATACGAAGCGCGCGATGGGCGACCGGCCCGGAGGGACGGGATTCGGCCCGGAGATGCCATTCCGAGGCGGGCTGGAGACGACCCGCGGGTTTTGTATCCGGTTCCTGGAGCAGGAAGATGCGCGCCTTGGCGGCACCGCAGAATTCGGAGAGGCTTAGGAGGATCCGGGGTAGGAATTCGTCGAGCGAACGGGATTCGAGCTCAATGCGAAACAGATCAAAAAACGTTTTGGTCTCAGCTTCGCGGACCTGGTAGAAGGCGTTGTTGAGCGTAAGAATGACGCAGAAATTGAGTTGTTGGAGAACCCAGCGGAGGTTGGTTTCCGGTTCGAGGAGCTGGGCGTACTCTTCCAGGGCGGCGATGATGGAGCCGGGGGGGATGTTGAGTTTGGCGAGGCGGCGACCGTTGTATTCGACCTGCTCGAAGAACGCCGAGATGGTCGCCTTCTTTTGGAGCAGTCGAAAGGCGGCACCGGGGGTGGTCGCCAGAATGGCGAGCCCAACGCGAGCGTCTTCTTTAGGGGCTTGGCGGCGGCGGCGCTGGAGGAAGAGACGGTCCGCCTCTTCGATCCGAGGACCGAGTTGCGCCGCGAGTTCGGCGAGCTGGGCATGGAGCTGATCGCTGAGGACGTCAGCGGCATCGGCCAGCAAAGCGGATTGTCGTAGCGTCGCCACTAGGAGTCTTATCGAACTCTTAGCGGAAATCCTTTAGGGGGACCCTACCGAATCTAGGGTAGATCTGAGAGACGGACTCCTAATCGTCCTCTGAGGTCTGGTTGACTTTGAGGACGGCGAGGAACGCTTCCTGCGGGATTTCGACGCGACCGACGCGTTTCATGCGGCGTTTGCCCTCCTTTTGCTTGTCGAGGAGCTTGCGCTTACGGCTGATGTCGCCGCCGTAGCATTTGGCGAGGACATTCTTGCGAATGGCGGCAATCGTTTCGCGGGCGATGATTTTGCTGCCGATGGCAGCTTGGAGGGCCACTTCGAACATCTGGCGGGGAATCAGCTTTCGCAGACGGTCGATGAGGGCCTTACCTCGCTCGAAGGCGACGTCGCGATGGACGATGATGGAGAGGGCGTCGACGGATTCGCCCGCGACGAGAACGTCCAGCTTGACCATGGGCGAGGCGCGATGGCCGGCGAGTTGATAGTCGAGCGAGGCGTAGCCGCGGGAGGCTGACTTCAGGCGATCATAGAAATCGAGCACGATTTCGTTGAGGGGGAGTTCGTAGCCAAGGACGACGCGTTCGCCGCCGATGTGTTCGAATTTTTGCTGCTTGCCGCGTTTCTCTTCGAGCAAGGCGAGGATTTCGCCGATGTACTCTTCGCGCGTGATGACGGTGGCGTTGATGATCGGCTCGTTGATGACTTCGATGGTCGCGGGGTCGGGCCACCGCGAGGGATTTTCGACGAAAACGACCTCTCCGCCGCGAAGGGTGATCTCGTAGCGAACGCCGGGGGCCGTGGTGATGAGATTAATATCGAATTCGCGTTCGAGCCGTTCCTGGACGATTTCAAGGTGCAGAAGGCCGAGGAAGCCGCACCGGAAGCCGAAGCCGAGGGCAACGGAGTTTTCAGGTTCAAAGTTGAAGGCCGAATCGTTCAGACGGAGCTTCTCGAGGGCGTCGCGGAGGAGGCCGTGTTCGGAGCTCTCGCAAGTATAAAGACCGGCGAAGACCATGGGCTTG
>JANODS010001134.1:0-8458 GCA_031412835.1 Acidobacteriota bacterium
GAAGAAGAGAGGCGACTCGACGTCGAGCCCGGCGTCGCGGACGGCTTTGAAAACGCCATCGGCCGAGGATGGCTTTCGTTTCTCCAGGGTGTGGAGAATGTGTTCGACCATGATGAGCGACCCGTCGACGATGATGCCGAAATCGAGCGCCCCCAGGCTGAGCAGATTGGCCGGGATGCCGGTGAAGTACATGCAGGAGAAGGCAAAGAGCAGGGAGAGCGGAATGGTGAGGGCGGTGAGGAGAGCGGCCTTGGCACTGCCGAGGAAGAAGAGCAGGATCAGGACGACGATGACCAAGCCTTCGAGGAGTGTCTTGGCGACGGTGGACAAGGTGTTATTGACCAACTCCGTGCGGTCGTAGATCACTTTCATTTGTACGCCGGGCGGTAGCTTCGTCGAGTTGATTTCGTCGACAGCGTCATGGACCTGTTTCAGGACATCGGTCGGGTTTTCGCCTCGCCGCATGAGAATGATGCCTTCGACGCCGCCGGTCCGGTCTTGCAGGCCAAAAATCCCGGTGGGAGGGGCGGCACCGACGCCGACTTTGCCGAGGTCTTTGACGTAGAGCGGGACCCCGCGGGTTTCCCGAACCACGCTGTTCTCGATGTCCGGAACCGACTTGAGCAGGCCGACACCGCGA
The DNA here is from genome assembly GCA_031412835.1 of Acidobacteriota bacterium. GTDB lineage: Bacteria > Acidobacteriota > Terriglobia > Bryobacterales > Bryobacteraceae. Next base: position 641 of record JANODS010001134.1, read on the forward strand.
ACGGCGATCGACTGTTCTTTGTTGTCGAGCAATGCGCCGCCCGCGTTTTGATTGCTGTCCTGGACGGCTTGGGCGAGATCGCGCAAGGAGAGTTTATGTTTCTCGAGCGCGTACGGGTCAATCTCGATTTGATACTGCTTCACCAAGCCCCCGAAGGGTACAACGTCGGCTACTCCGCGGGCTTGTAACAAGCGGGGATAGATTACCCAATCCTGTAACTCCCGAAGCTGCTGCGAATTGAGTCCGCCGCCTTCGAGGCTGTACCGAAAGAGTTCGCCAATGGGGGTGGCCATGGGGGCGAGAGTGGGAGTTACGCCGTCGGGCAGTTCCGCCTCCCGAAGTTTCTCGGCGACCAGTTGCCGGGCGAAGTAGTCGTTGGTTCCGTACTCGAAGGTGAGCTCGTTGGAGGAGAGCCCAAAGATGGTACGGGCTCGACGGGAGACGACGTTAGGAACGTTATTGAGGGCACGCTCGATGGGAATCGTCACTTGCTGCTCGACTTCTTCGGCGGCCAAACCTGGCACGACGGTGATCACCTCGACCGTAGTATCCGAGATGTCCGGGTAGGCCTCAATTTTGAGCTGCGTGAACGACCAAGTGCCCATGAGCACGAGGACCAGCGCGGCGATGAGGGCGATGAAGCGTTGCTCCAGGGCGAAACGGAGGAGGCGCGCGATCATGCGACGACTTCACCATCAACGAGAAAGAGCAGGCCTTCGACGACCATCTCGCTGAGCTTGGGAAGCACCGCGCGGAGTTTGGTTTCCGTGTCGACGACGGTGATCGTGATGGGGCGATCATCGGTGACACCGAATAGCCTTTTTTTATGGACGCGGCGGTTCGCGCCAAAGCCCATAATCCCCGCATGCACGGTCGCGCCGTCGATGCCCGATTCATATAGCTTTTCGACGATCGCCTCATAAAGGGGCATGCGCGACTCGCCCCAGGTGTCGGTCTCGTCGACGAAGATGAGCAGCAGTTTGGCCGGCGCTTCGATTCGCATGATTAATACCCCCGCAGCAGCATTGCGCCGGCGACCACAACCCGGTCGCCTGGCTTGATTCCGCGCAGGACTGGGATGAGATTGCCGGAGCGTTTGCCTAACTCGACTTCCGTAGGTTCGAACTTACCTTTCGATAACTCCCGGTAGACGATGGAGCGCTGTTGCGCCTGCACGACGGCGGTCGCCGGGACGGCTGGAACGCGGTGGAGGGACTCGATGTGACGAACTTCGCCGAACATTTCCGGGCGAAAGCGGCCGGAAGGATTGTTCAACTCCGCCCAGACTTTGATGGCTCGCGTTTGAGGGTCGACGCTGTCGGCGATCCGAGCTACCTTGCTGTGGAGCACTTCTTGTGGAAAGGCCGCGAGCGTGACGTCAAATCGTTCGCCCACCTGCACGAGGCGAATGGCAGACTCTGGAACGTCGGCGGAGACCCAAACAGTGCTTAGATCCGCGATGGTTAAAAGGGCGGCGCTGAGATCGTTCCGATACTCACCAGCGACCGCCGTGAGCTCCGTGATCTTGCCCGAAAGTGGGGCGCGGACGGCGATTTTCTGGCGGAAGATTCCGGGTTTCAGACCGAGTTGTTCGAGCCGGACTTTGGCTTGTTCCAAGGAGTTCCGCGATTGCTTTTGCGCCGTCTTAGCCTGAGTAACAGCGATTTCGGCGGCGACCAGTTCTTTTTTTGCGATCGCGTCGCCCTTGAAGAGATCCTGGATCCTTTCGAGATCGGTAGCGGCCTTGTGGAGAGTCGAAGCCGCCTGAGCCACTTCGCCTTCGGCCTGCAAGTATGCCGACGCAGCGGCTTCGGCCTCGGGGCTTTCCAAGAGTATGAGCTGCTGGTCTTTGCGAACGGCGTCGCCGAATCGGACGAGCACTTCTGTGAGGCGGCCCGCGACGGGGAGCAGAACCTTGGAGACCCGATTGGGATTGATCTCAATTTTTCCCGGAGCCGTGAACTCGTCCGTCGGCAGTTCTTCGAGCTTTACTTCCTCAACTTGGATCTGTTTCAGCTTCGGGGAGTTCGCCGGAATCTCGATCAGACTCGATTTTGATTGGTCCGCCGGAGGAGGGGGCAAGGGCGTTGGGGGAGGGGCGGAGCCGCAACTGGTGAGCAGGATAAGGGCCAAGGGCAGCCATCCGAGTAGAATCATTTTCATTATTTGCTGGTCCCTTTACCGGTGATGGAATCGATGAGAAAGAGGCTTTTGGCGTACTCGGCGCGCGCCTCATTCAGACCTTGCATGGTGTCGTTAAAAGTTCGTTGCGCATCGAGCAGTTCGACGAAGGTCGCTTCGCCTCGCCGGTAGGAAAAGTCGATGACCTCTCGAACCCGGTTGGACTGCTCCAGCATGTCGGTTTCGATGGTCTCCAGCAGCGTTTTGGCGGTTACGTACTGTTCGTGGGCATTGGCTACTTCGGCAGACATTTCTTGTTCGAGGCTACGAATCCGGGCGAGGATTTGTGCCTGTTCCTGGCGCGCCCGTTCTATTTCGCCCTGGTTGCGGTTTGACAGGGCCAGTGGAACGGATACAAAGAGACCGAGGGAATCGCCCCGCTGTCCGGCTCCGACGTTGAGTTGGCGGTTGTAGCCGGCACCGACGGAAAAGTCGACTTTTCCTTGGGCGAGTTGCAACCGGACTTCCGCCTGGGAGCGAGCCTGATCTCGGCGCAAGGCCTGGAGATCAGGGCGGGCCAGCAGAGCGGTTTGCAGGATCTCGTCTGGCTTCATCAAGAGAGGCTCGCGACGCATCTGCCCGGTAATCCTAAAGTCCGGAGCGAACACGGAACGGCCCATGAGGGCTTGCAATCTGTTCTTGGCAACCCGGAGGCGCAAATCAGCTTGGCGTACCAGATTGCGAAATTGCAAGGTCGCCACTTGGCTGCGCAAGAGTTCGACTTTGGCGAGATCTCCGGCATCAACCCGCGTCTGGTTAACGGCGACAATTTTGCTGAAGGATTCCAGGCTGCTTTGGGCGAGAGCCAAGTTCGCTTCGGCGAGAAGGACCTCGGTGAAGGCGGCTTGCACGTCGAGGATCAGGGTTCTCGTGGAGTTCAACAGTTCCAACTGCGAGACGGCCTTGGCTGCTTCGGCGACGGCGATGCGTTCGTTGCGCTTCTTGCCGCGTTCCATTAGATAGTCGACGCGGGCATTGACTTCGGTTGGCCCGGCGGCGGTACCGCCAGAATAGAAGCCCGAACCGAGCACGTCCAAGTAGTTCCCGCCGACGCTCAGCACTGGGTTGGGGCGGAGCTTGGCCTGCACGATGCGCGCGTCCCCGATGCTGAGGTTGAAGCGCTCGGCGAGTAGGCGAAGATTCCTGGCCAGCGCCTCGTCGAGAACTTGACTCAGGGAAAGCGGATCTGGCGCGGCCGATAGCGAAGTTGCGGCGAGTACTAAAAAGAGTGCCGGCAGGGTCGATTTGAGACACGTATGGCGCAAGGTACAGAATGTGGTGCACGCACGGCTCCAAAGTGGGGTCCTTACATTTGAAGCGTTTTGGCAGATTTAACCCGAGCATTGTCCGGCATACGTACACTAGGTGTACGGTTTCCGAACGCCAGGAATGATTGCCCAGCGGCAACTATTGAGGACATGGCATTTCGGAACGGTTACCCATTTGCGAGTAGAGGAGACGAACGACCAAAGATGCGCTTCCCAAAAATCGTTGCCGCGCAGCGAATGCAGACATGGCTCCTTGTGACGGCGCTCGTCTCTTTGTTCCTGATTGGATTGCTGGTGTTCGATTTGACTCGAAATCTGCGCACGGTGGTGATCAGTGACACCCAACGGAACCTTGCCAACGCGGTGACGGAATTGATCAACGCGGGCGGACGCGCGGATTTGGACGCCGCCTCTTACGAAACGCTGCGTTCCTACCCCGAGGTGGAAGGCGGATATCTGACCGGGAATCAAATCATGGCCCACTCCTTTCCGACGCATACGGAGCCGGGGAGTCAGTTGCGGCAACCGGATTCCGAGCGGGTTGAAGTGCTCGCCGCGGTCGAAGAAGCGAAACGGAGCGGTGAAGTTAGTCATCGTGTGTTACATGACGGTCGGGATCTTGTGTTGGTTGCCGCCAAGGCGGCTGGACCGGGGAGGGCGGCTTGGTGTCTGCGACGGATCTTCAACTTCAGCGATTCGAGTGAACTGAATAACCGAATCCTGCTGCTGGTAGTCATGCTGGTGGCTTTGATTTCGATCTGCTTCGTCCTGCGTCTAAGCTTCAGCATGCAGCGGGGGTTTGGAGTGATCAATAGCGGCCTGGAACGGCTCCAGACGGATGCTAGTTTTCGACTGCCCGACCAGGACCATGAGTTAAGTTCGATCGTGCAGGCCGTCAACAAAATGGCGACGGGTCGGCAGTCGTTAGAATCGGAACTGCGGCGAGAAGACCGCCTGCGGGTAATGGGGCGCGTGGTCGCCGGCATCGCCCATGAGATCCGCAACCCTCTCAATAGCATCCGGCTGACGATCCGTTTGTTGGCAAGGAGGCTGCAGGGCGAATCGTCGAGCGAAGAGCCAATCGCGCTGGTGACCGCGGAGATCGACCGCTTGGATACTTTATTGAAGAGCCTTTTGGTGTTCCGCGCCGACTCGTTGGAGAAGATTCGACGACAGCCTTTGCAGCCGATCCTGCAGCGGACGTTGGCGCTGGTGACGCCCCATGCCGAGGAACTTGGGGTGACGCTGCGAGCAAGCGGCGGCGAGGAGTGCCTGGCGCGGGTGGATGGGGACTATCTGCAACAAGCTTTGATGAATCTATTGCTCAATGCGATTGACGCCTCGAATCGAGATGGCCGCGTAGAAATCGAAGTGCATCAGGAGGAATCAAGGGTGGTGGTTGACGTTGAGGACAGTGGTCCAGGGTTAAGTGACGAACAGCGCGAACATATGTTTGAAGCGTTTTACACGACGAAGGCGGGGGGGACTGGCTTGGGGTTGGCGGTGACCAAGACCCTGCTCGAAAAGATGGGGGCGAGCATATCGTCAGAACAGGGAACCCGCGGGGCTCGATTTCGGGTGATTCTGCAAGCGGGACAACGGACATGAAGACCAAGATTTTGGTGGTGGAGGATGAGCGAACGGCACTGCAATCGCTATCCTTATTGCTCGAAGACGAGGGGTACGAAGTGTTGCGAGCGGAGCGCGGGGAGGTAGGACTGGCGCTAGCGCTGCGTGAGGAGCCGGATTTGATTTTGCTGGATGTCCGACTACCCGACATCGACGGCATCACGGTGCTGCAAAGGCTGCGGGCTGGTCACTCCGATGCGGCCGTGCTGATTATGACGGCCGACACGACGAGTAGCAGTGCGATTCGGGCGACGCAGAACGGAGCGTTTGACTACCTATCGAAGCCGATTAATGACGATCATTTGCTCGTGCTGATTGGCCGGGCGCTTGAGTACCGAAAGCTTGAGCAGGAGGTGAGGCGGCTGCGGGATACCTCTCCCCAGGCCGCTGCGATTCCTGGCATGGTTGGACACAGCCTGCCGATGCAGGAGGTCTATAAGTTGATTGGGCGGGTGGCGAATTCCGAGGCGACCGTACTTTTGACGGGGGAGTCGGGCACGGGCAAGGAGTTGGTGGCGAATGCCATTCATGAGTTTAGTCAACGAGCGAAATCGCCGTTAGTGAAGGTGAATTGCGCGGCGATCCCCGAGAATCTGTTGGAGGCGGAATTGTTCGGGCATGAGAGGGGCGCGTTTACCAATGCCGTGGCCCGCCGCATTGGACGATTTGAGCAGGCGCAAGGCGGTACGTTGTTTCTGGACGAAGTGGCGGAGTTGCCGATGGGATTGCAAGCCAAGCTCTTGCGGGCGGTGCAGGAGCGGACAATTGAGCGACTGGGCAGCAACCAGCCGATTGCGGTGGACTGTCGACTGATTGCGGCTACGGCACAAGATGTTTCGCCGGGGGGATCGTTGGGGCGCTTCCGCGAGGATTTGTATTACCGGTTGAATGTATTCTCGATTCAGCTTCCGCCCTTGCGGAATCGGGCGGAGGACATCCCGTTACTGGTGCAACGATTCCTGAGCCGCTCGGAACGACCTGTGAGTTTGCGAGAGGATGCTTTGGAGCGGATCCTATCGCATTCCTGGCCGGGCAATGTTCGGGAGCTTGAAAACGTGATTGCCCGCGCGATTGTATTGGCGCCTGGGGGCGTAATCACTCCGGACTGCATTCAGATCGCCCGTCGAGTTCCGGCGGAGGCCGGTACCTTCGAATCCCACATTCCGCACCGCGAAGGCTATTGGAATGTGATCCGCAGGGTTGAGGCGCAACTGGTACGCGCCGCACTGCAAGATGCCATGGGGAACAAGGCGGAGGCCGCGCGGATCCTTGGCATTCAGCGACGACTTCTGTACGAAAAGATTGCGGAGTTTGGGGTGGCTTAGCGGGACAGCGCCGGGATGAACCCGATTGGAAACATAGTGCGGGTTGTGTCCATCCTTAGTGGAACTTAGGTTCGTACGGGATGGTGAAGTGGAAGGTCGTTCCCTGGCCAACTTCCGAGTCCAGCCAGATCCGGCCGCCGTAGAACCCAACAATCCGCTGGCAAATGGCTAAACCGATGCCCGTGCCGACGTATTTTCCCTCATTCGAATGGAGACGTTTGAAAACTCCGAAGATCCGTTCGCGATACTCCTCGGGGACGCCAATGCCGTTGTCTTGAACAGAAAATTGCCATTCCCCAGTTTCCCGTCGTGCCGAGACGTGGACGCGAGGAGCTTGGTCGTCCCGGCGATACTTTAAAGCATTTCCGATCAGATTCTGAAATAGCTGTCGCAGGTGGACCTCTTTCAGTGAAACCGATGGTAACGGATCGCGCGTGATCTCCGCGCGCGATTCCAACGCCGCCTGCTCCAGGTCAATCAGCACCTGATCCAGAACCGGGTCGGCTTCGATTGCTCGCAGTTCCTTGAAATCAATACTTGATACATGCGTGAACGCCATCAGATCCGAGACGAGACGAGCCATCCGCTGTGCTCCGTCAATAATCACTTTCATAAAGTTCGCCCCTTCTTCGGTAAGTTGGGAGCCGAGCTGTTTTCTTAGAAGCTGCGTGTAGATGGCCATATTGCGCAGAGGTTCTTGTAAGTCGTGGGAGGCGGCATAGGCAAAACTTTCGAGCGCCCGATTCGCCCCCCGAAGCGCCTCTTCGGTTCGCTTCTGTTCGTCGATTTCCGTGCAAGTCCCGATCCAGCGCACAATCTGTCCCAAGTCGTTCCGGACCGGCACGGCAGCACCCAGATACCAGGCGTAACCGTTTATCTTCCCATCCCACAAGCGGCACTCCGTGCGATACGGCGTGCCCTCTTTCAGCGAAGCGTGCCACGCATCGATGGTTCGTTCCGCGTCGTTCGGATGCATCATGGGCAACCAATTCGTCAAATTTCCAAATCGCTCCGGACCGATCTCGGTGAATTCGTACCATCTGCCGTTGTAATAATCGAGCTCGCCGGCTGCGTTCGCGGTCCACACCATTTGCGGCATCGAATCGGCGAGCTGTCGATAGCGCTCCTCGCTTTCCCGCAGTCGGTCCTCAGCCTCTTTGCGATCAGTTACGTCGAGGTTAATGAGAATGGCTCTTGTCGGCTGGCCGTTCCGATCGGATTCGAGGAACCATTCGCTTTGAATCCATCGCTCCACTTGGTTTTCGCCGCGGACGCGGTAATCGATCTTCGCCGGAACGGTGCCCAAGAGGCTGGCCGACAAGCTTTGCGCCACGCGATCCCGATGCTGTTCGACGACGCGCAGAACCAGTTGCGCGGGGCCGCTGGCCATTTGGGATTCCTCCTCAGGCGTCGGG
>JANODS010001135.1:0-5848 GCA_031412835.1 Acidobacteriota bacterium
TTCGAAACAATGGCAGGCGAAGTTCGGCCCTTGGGCACGTGGCCCGGCCACCACGCAAGCGCCGGGACGCGCATGCCGCCCTCCCAGGTACTGCCCTTGTTGCCCCGCAACGGCTGGTTGTTCGCCCGTGGAGTGCCGCCGTTGTCGCTCAGGAAGATCACGAGGGTGTTCGAGTCGAGCTTCAGCCGTTTGAGCGCGGCGAGGATCTGGCCGACACTATCGTCGACTTCGGCGACGGAGTCTTCGTAGAGCGCCTTGCCGGTCTTGCCGCGCCACGCCTTGCCGGCGGCCAAGGGGCCGTGGACCATCGAGTGCGGTAGGTAGAGGAAGAATGGCTTCGCCTGGTACCTCTCGATGAAGGTGATGGCTTCCTGGGTGTAGTCGGCGGTTAAGGAATCCTGATCGGTTACCTCGCGGAGGACATCCTTGTTGCAGAGAAGCGGCAGGGGCGGATGGGGAAAGTCCATCGCTCCGCCGGCTTTCGGGGACGGACGCATATCGTTCGAGTAGGGCAAGCCATAGAAGGAGTCGAAGCCGTGACGAGTCGGCAGGAACTCGGGCTGATCGCCGAGGTGCCACTTGCCGACGCAGGCGGTGGCGTAGCCCTTGGATTGCAGGAGCCGGGCGACGGTCACTTCATTAGGGTTGAGGCCTTGCCAGTCGCCGGGTATCAAGACGGGGTGCCAAGAGCCGAACGACAGGCCGACGCGCTTGGGGTAGCAACCGGTCATCAGAGCGGCGCGGGAGTGAACCGCAGGCCTTCCTTGGCCATCCGCGCGAGATGGGGCGTATAGGCGACCTCAGGCCGATAGGGCTCGATGTCGGCATAGCCCATGTCGTCGCAAGTGATGAGGACGAAGTTGGGGGGCTTCGGGGCGGCGGCGCGAACGGCCACCGCAGCAGTTGCAGTTGCTGATAGCCATTCGCGACGGGTCATTTGACTATTCGACTGTGAACGACCAAAGGGTGTGGCCGGTGGCGATGGCGATGTGTTGCTTGCCGTCGGCGGCCGTGTAGCTGATGGGGTTGGCGAAGGCCTTGCCGCCGGTGGGGAACTTCCAGAGCAGTTTGCCAGTCGCGTCGTCGAGGGCGAGCACGTCGCCGTCGCCGGTGGCGCTGATGGCGAGGCCGCCGGCGGTGGTCAGGACCCCGGCCCAGGAGGGCGAGCTGAGAGGATACTCCCACTTGGCGGTTCCAGTCTTCGGGTCCATGGCTTTGATCGCGCCGGTGGCTGCTTCGCCGGGTTTCGAAACGAAGCGACCGGCCAGGTACCAACTGCCTTCTTTGTAGGTATCGTCGCCGGAGTAGAAGACGCCGCCTTCATCCATCGTCATCACGTAGTGAAGCTTGGTGGTTGGCGAGTAGCTGGGGGCTTGGAAATTGGTGGCTCCGGGGGAGTTGGGGTAGACCATGTTGCCTTGCTCGGTGGGGGACGTATTGGGGAGCACGGTGGGGCGGCCCTTGGCGTCGAGATCCTTCGCAGCCCAGGACTGGCGGACGTACTGTTTGCCGAGCAGATACTGGCCGGTCTCGCGGTCGAGCACGTAGTAGAACGAGTTGCGGTTGGCGAACAGGAGCAGCTTGCGCATCTTGCCTTGCCACAGGTCGTCGGCAACGATGGGCACTTGGGTGGAGTCCCAGTCGTGGACATCGTGAGGGGTGAATTGGAAGTACCACTTCAGCTTGCCGGTGTCAGCGTCGAGGGAGAGGAGGCAGTTGGAATAGAGGTTGTCGCCCTTGCGCTTGTCGCCTTTCCAGTCTGGCCCGGGGTTGCCGGTGCCCCAGAAGATCTGGTTGGTTCCGGGGTCGTAGCTGCCCGTGACCCAGGTGGTGGCGGAGCCGTACTTGTAGCTATCGCCGAGCCAGGTTTCCGTGCCCTTCTCGCCGGACGCGGGGACGGTCCAAGTGCGCCAGGCTTGCTTTCCGGATTTGGCATCGTAGGCGGCTAGATAACCACGGGCCCCGAACTCGCCGCCGGCGCTGCCGATGATGACTTTGTCCTTGACGATGAGCGGGGCGACGGTGGAGGAGTAGCCCTTCTTATAATCGGCGACGGTGACATCCCACACGACGTTGCCGGTGGAGGCGTCGAGGGCAACGAGATGGGCGTCGAGGGTGCCGATGAAGATGAGGTCGCCCGAGATGGCGACGCCGCGGTTGACCTTGCCGCAGCAGAACGGGACGTTGTCGGGCAGGACGCGCTTATACCGCCAGAGCACTTTGCCGGAGCGGGTTTCGAGGGCAGTCACATCCGAAGGAGGTTCCGAGATGTACATGATGCCGCCGCGCACAATGGGCGAAGTTTCAAACTTATCGGTGCGGTTCAGTTGCATCGCCCAAGCCAGTTTCAGCTTTCCGGCGTTGGCCTTTGTGATTTGCTTGAGCGGCGAATGGCGATGGCCTTCGACGTTGCCCTGGAAGTGGAGCCAGTCCTGCGCAAGTAGTGCGTTGGCGGTGAGGAGGAGGGTTGCGAATCTCACAGGCCACCCCGCAGAGAGAAGAGATAGGCGATGACGTTATCGAGCTCTTCGGCGTTGAAGACCTTGCTGTAGTTGGGCATGGAGGATTTGTTGATATCGCGTTGGATGGAGCTGGTGGCGGACTTGTCGATGGTCTGCAACTGCGCCTTGCTGTCGCGCAGGCTGAGGTAAAAATTGTCCTCGTTCAGGCGGATTCCGGAGACTTTTCGGCCGTCCTTCATCGTCGCGTGGACCATGGTCCAGCCGCCGACCATGGCGGCGTTCGGGTCTATGATGGACGTCCGCAAGTTCGATGGGCTGCGCATGGCTCCGATCTGAGTGAGGTCGGGGCCGGATCGGCCGCCTTTGCCTTCGAGCATGTGGCAGCCGGAGCAGCCGCCTTTAGTGCTATATAGCACCTTGCCCTTGGCGGCGTCGCCGGGGACGCTGGAGGGAGCGGTGCGGCCGAGGGCCCGGACGTAGCTGGCGACCTCGCCCATTTCGGCGTCGGTCATGCCCAAAGCGGGCGGCATGTCGGTGCCGGGGATGCCGTTGCGGATGATGTTCAGCAGCGAGGAATCGGTGGGCGCGTGGACCAGGTTCGGCGTGACGAGATTGGCGGCGAAGCCATCGTCTCCTTTGCCGTGGCAAAAGGCGCAATGGAACTGGTAGAGTTTTTGGCCGGTTTGCGCCCAGGCACCGGCTGAGAGGCAGGTGGCAAATAACAGAAGTCTAGAAAGCCGCATAAGGGGACCTTGTATCACACATGATGAGAGGCGCGCCATGCCTTGTACCATTTGGGGTGGTGGAATCGAGCCCATTCCGGCAACACATAACCGCGGAGCATGGCGCGCATCGAGTGCGGTACCGCGGCGGTGCCCATATAAACATGCACCAAGATACTTGTGATGGAGCCGATCGCAGCCAGGGGATGGACGGCGATCGAGAGGAGCCGCAAGGAGCGCGGCATCCACTCTGGGAACCACAACACGAAGCCGGAGACAAAGAGCGCCAGAGTCGCCGCTAGCTGGGACCAGAACAACATTTTCTGCCCGGCGTTGAAGCGACCGGAGGGGGGCAAGGCGGCGTGGTCGTGCGTCGCGTACTTGTGCATCCGGGTGAGCCAGACGCGGTCGTCGGCGTCGAGGCGCATGCCATTGGCCCAACGGCGAGCCATGACGCCCATGACGACGGCGAAGACGACGCCGACCCACGGATGGGAGCCGCGGATGTGATAGCCGCCGCCCATGATGGTGGCCAGCCAGTAGAGCTTCGGCGACCAGAGCGCGAGGCCGGTGAGCGTGGCGTAGAAAAAGCTTAGTGCGGCCATCCAGTGCATGGCGCGTTCGTAGGCGTCGAAGCGTGGGATGCGGATTTCGGCTTCAGGATTTGTCACTGGGCTCCTCCGCTTTGTCGGCTGGGTGGCCGTGCTTTTCGGGGTCCTGCGGACCGTAGATGACGAAGTGGAAGAAGGCTCCGAGAACGGTGCCCCAGAACATGAACGTGCCCATCCATTTCATGGGGCCCTTCCAAAGAGTGACGGTCCAGGGGATGACGGGGTCTTTGGGCAGGCCGTACTGTTCGGGTTCGCTCGCGTGCTTCAAGACGTAGAGGACGTTGGTGCCGCCGACGCCCTGGGGGTTGTAGACGCCGGCGTCGGCGAAGCCGTCGGCCTTCAACTCGACGGCGCGCGTTTCGGCCATGCGGAGGAGTTCATCGCGCTCGCCGAAGGTGAGGCAATTGGTGGGGCAGGTTTTGATGCACGCGGGTTCGAGGCCGACGGCGGTGCGGTCGGAGCAGAGCGTGCACTTGTAGGCCTTCTTCGTAGTCGCGTTCAGCCGGGGCACATCGAAGGGGCAGCCGGTGATGCAGTAGCCGCAGCCGATGCAATTTTCGTGGACGAAATCGATGGTTCCGTTGGCCAGGGGCACGATGGCTCCGGGGGCGGGGCAGGCGGCGAGACAACCAGCATCGGCGCAGTGCATGCACTGATACTTGGACATCAACCAGGAGGTGGCGCCGTCCTTTTCGAATTCGTTGAACTTGATCAAATTCCAGAAGTTGGATTCGAGTTCGGGCTTGGTTTGGTAGGAGCCATCGAAAGTACCCATCGTGTACTCTTGGTCGTTCCATTCCTGGCAGGCGACTTCGCAGGCTTTGCAACCGATACAAAGCGTGGTGTCAATCAGCTTGGCGACGATCATCCAATTTTCTCCACATTCACAAGAAAGCCTTTATATTCCGGGGTGCCACAGTTCGGGTCGTAGGCGCTGGGGGTTAAGTTATTGATCAGCGGACCGTGGACTTTACCGACGAAGCCCCAATGAATCGGCAGGCCAATTTGATAGACTTTTCGGCCGCTGACTTTGAGCGTGCGAAGGCGTTTGGTGACGAGGGCGGGGCCTTCGATTTTGCCTCGGGCGGAGGAGACGCGGACGAGCGTCTTGTTGGCGATGCCTTTCTCCTTGGCCAGTTCTTCGGGGATTTCGACGAAGAAGTTCGACTGGAGTTCGGAGCTGGAATTCGTGTGTTTGGTCCAGTAATGGAAGTGCTCGGTTAGGCGGTAGGTGATGGCGACGAAGGGGAAATCCTTCGCGGTGCCGAAGTGGTCCATGTCGCTGTTGTAGGTTCGCAGCAGGGGGTTCGCGTTGACCGTGGGATGGAGCGCGTTATCGACGGGGCTTTCGGCGGGTTCGTAGTGTTCGGGAAAGGGCCCTTCGACGAGGTCGGGGGCGAAGAGGCGGGCGACGCCTTCGGGGAGCATGATGAAGGGGGCCATGGTTTCCGGCGGGGCGTCGGCTTTGTAATCGGGCGTGTCGCCGGTCCAGCGTTTGCCGTTCCAGCGGAGGGGGGCGCGGGTTTCGTCCCAGGGCTTGCCGGCTGAGTCGGTGGAGGCGCGGTTGTACAAGATTCGCCGGTTGGCTGGCCAGCTCCAGGCCCACTGGGGGTAGAGCCCCAGGCCGGTGGGATCGGCTTGACCGCGGCGGGACATCTGGTTGCCGGCTTCGGTCCAGGAGCCGGAATAGATCCAGTTGCCGCAGGCTGTCGAACCATCGTCCTTAAGCTCGCCGAAGCCGTTCAGTTGCTTGCCGGTTTCGAGATCGATGCCGTTGACTTCGCGGGCTACTTCGCCGAGTAAGGGGCGTTGGGGCTTCGCGTAAGTCCACTGCATGTTCAGCAGCGGCTCGGGCTGGGCACCGCCTTCTTTCTTGTAGAGATCTTGCACGGCGTGGAAGAGATCGGAGATGATGTCCTGGTCTCGGCGGGCGTCGCCGGGGGGATCGACGGCGGCTTCTTTCCACTGCAACCAGCGGGAGGAGTTGACGAACGAGCCGTCCTTTTCGGCGAAGCAGGCGGCGGGCAAAAGGAAGACTTCGGTTTGGATGTCG
>JANODS010001136.1:0-1397 GCA_031412835.1 Acidobacteriota bacterium
CTTGGAAGCCGGTCTCTTCCTGAAATTCGCGCATGGCCGCGGCGACCGGCTCTTCGCCCGCTTCGATGTATCCGGCCGGAAAGCCCAAGTATTGTCGACCGGTGCCGACGCGATGCTCTCGAACGAGAACGAGCTTGCCGCGGCACTCGGCCACGATGACGACGAAGTTTGCGCGTTCGATCAGATAATAGCCGTTCAGCGGGCGGCCATCGCGGGTAAGATAGTCGTTGCTGCGGACGGTGATCCACTCGTCTTGGATGACGGTGCGGCTGTTGAGGAGTTTCCAGGACACTTGCTTATGATACTGGCTAGTTTGGTATTGGTGACGCGGATTTGGGATTCGGCCCCGCATAACGCGTTCACGGATCTGATCCGGTTTGAGAACCAGTGGTTCTGCGCCTTCAGGGAAGGGGCTAAGCACGTTTCGGCCGACGGGGCGATTCGGGTGATCTCGAGTACGGACGGGAAGACTTGGACGTCGGCCGCGCGGATCAGCTTGCCGGAACTGGATCTGCGCGACCCGAAGCTGACGATCACGCCGAAGGGCGAACTGATGTTGACTACGGCGGCGGCGGACCGGCCGAAGGTGCCGGTATCGCATCAATCGATGGCTTGGTTTTCGAAGGACGGGAAGCAGTGGAGCGAGCCGGTGAAGATCGGCGAGTTAAACTTCTGGCTCTGGCGAGTGCAGTGGCAAAAGGGGTTGGCCTATAGCGTCGGCTACGGGACCACGGATCGAGACAAGGATTTCACGCGGCTCTACCGGAGCAAGGACGGGATGAGCTTCGAGACTTGGGTGCCGACGCTGTTCGCCGAAGGCTATCCGAATGAATCCTCGATCTACTTTGAGCCCAACGGCACCGCTCGGATGCTGCTGCGCCGGGATCGAGCGACGATGACGGGGCAGTGGGGCACGAGCAAGCCGCCCTACAAAGATTGGAGTTGGCAGGACACGGGCACGCGGATCGGCGGGCCGAATATGATTCGCTTGCCGAACGGAAGGGTGATCGGCGTCGTGCGGCTCCACGACGGCCAGACGCGGACCTCAATCGTCGAGATTGATCCAAAGACCGGGAAGTTGACCGAGCTCGAAAAGCTGCCTTCAAATGGAGACTCGAGCTATGCGGGATTGGTGTGGAAGGACGGGGAGCTGTGGATCAGTTACTACAGCTCCCACGAGGAGAAGACGGCGATTTACTTAGCCCGATGGAGGCCGTAGCGGAGGCTATCGTCGGCTAACTTGCGGAGCTCGTTTTCAGTGAAGCCGAGTTCCGCGGCGAGTTGGTATTCCTTGAGCAGGGTGGTGCCGAAGATGGCGGGGTCATCGGTGCCGAGGACAATGGGGACGCCGGCGTCGAAGAGTTGGCGGAGCGGATGGGCGCTGAGCGAGGGGACGG
>JANODS010001137.1:0-5542 GCA_031412835.1 Acidobacteriota bacterium
ACTACGGATTGCCCGCTCCGGTTCTCGCGAAAATTCTGCAAACGCTCGGTCGGGGGGGATTCCTCGCCTCCGAACACGGTGCCAATGGAGGCTATCGGCTCAGCCGCGGCCCCGAGCAGATCACGGCCTTTGACATTGTGCGGGCGATTGACGGACCCATTTTCCTCACCGCCTGCTTCACCGAAAACGGAGACTGCGAACACCATAAGAAGTGTTCCATCCGAGACCCCCTGCGCCGCATCCACGAAGGAATCATCGGTCTGCTCAACAAAATGACCATGGCCGAACTGGCTTCCGACGCCGATCCGGCCTCGAACCTTTCGCCCCTCGGCTTGATCTCCAGCGCTAACCTCACCATCTTGAACCGTCACCAACTATGAAACCCATCTACTTCGATAATCACGCTACGACGCAGTTGGACCCCCGCGTACTGCAAACCATTCTGCCGTACTTCACCGAGATGTTCGGAAACTCCGCTAGCCGCAATCACGCCTACGGCTGGGAAGCGGAAGAAGCCGTCGAGAAATCGAGGGGTCAAATCGCCTCCCTCATCGGGGCCAACTCCAAGGAAATCGTTTTCACGAGCGGTGCCACCGAATCGAACAATCTCGCCATTAAGGGTGTCGCCGAGATGTATGCCGAAAAAGGCAATCACATCATCACGGCGGCCACCGAGCACAAGGCTGTCCTCGACACCTGCAAGCATCTCGAAAAGAAGGGCTGCCGGGTCACCTACCTCCCGGTCATGGGCGACGGTCGGATCGACATGGAGATGCTCCAGAGCGCCATTACCGACAAAACGATTCTGATCAGCATCATGTACGCCAACAACGAAATCGGCGTTTTGCAGCCCATCGCCGAGATCGGCAAATTGGCGAAGGAACGTGGCGTCCTCTTCCATTCCGATTCCGTTCAAGCCGTCGGAAAGGTGCCCGTAAACGTCATCTCCGACAACATCGATCTGATGTCGATCACCGCGCATAAAATGTACGGCCCGAAGGGCGTCGGCGCACTCTATGTCCGTCGGAAAGGCCCGCGCGTGCAACTCACGGCCCAACTCGATGGTGGCGGCCACGAACGGGGCATGCGCTCCGGCACTCTGAATGTTCCCGGCATCGTCGGCCTCGGCGAAGCCTGCGCCATCGCCAAAGCGGAAATGGCGGAAGAGTCGAAGAGGCTCAGCGGCATGCGGGATCGTCTGCGGGCGAAGTTCGAAGCCGCGCTCGACGAGGTCTTCATCAACGGTTCCATGGAACACCGTCTGCCTCACAACCTCAATATGAGCTTTGCCTACGTCGAAGGCGAAAGCTTACTGATGGGCATCAACGACATCGCCGTCAGTTCCGGCTCCGCCTGCACCTCGGCTACCCTGGAACCCAGTTACGTCCTGAAGGCTCTCGGCCTCGGCGACGACATGGCCCACACCTCCATCCGCTTCGGCCTCGGACGATTCAACACCGACGCCGAAGTCGACTACGTGGCCGACAAACTCATCTCGGTCGTCAAAAAACTGCGCGAACTTTCACCCCTCTACGAAATGGTGAAAGAAGGCATCGATCTTAGCAAGGTCCAGTGGACCGCTCACTAACTTTAGGAGAACTCAAATGGCATATTCTGACAAAGTACTCGATCACTACAATCACCCCCGGAACGTCGGGTCGATGGATAAGTCCGATTCCGCCGTCGGAACCGGCATGGTCGGCGCTCCCGAATGCGGCGACGTCATGAAACTCCAGATCAAAGTCAATCCCATCACCGGGATCATCGACGACGCCAAGTTCAAGACCTTCGGCTGCGGCTCGGCCATCGCCAGCTCTTCGCTTGCCACCGAGTGGCTGAAGGGAAAGACCGTCGACGAAGCGTTGGCGATTAAAAACACCGACATCGTGAACGAACTCGCGCTGCCCCCGGTGAAGATTCATTGCTCCGTGCTCGCCGAAGACGCAATCAAAGCCGCCATCTCCGACTACAAAATCAAACAAGGCGCCGATGTCGCCGCGCTCGCTCAGGCTCACTAACATGATAGACGTTACCCCAAAAGCAGTTAGTAAGATTCGCCAAGCCTTTGAGAAACAGGGCGTGCAGGGCGGGCTTCGGCTCGGCGTGCTCGGTGGCGGCTGCTCCGGGCTCAGCTATCAGTTTAAGTTCGACACGAAACCTCGCCCTACCGACAAAGTCTTTGACTACGACGGGGTCCAGGTTTTCGTTGACCCGAAGAGCTTCATTTTTCTCGACGGCATGACGCTCGACTACCAGGAGAGCATCATGCAATCGGGTTTCGAATTCCACAATCCAAACGCCAAAAAAGCGTGCGGCTGTGGCACGTCCTTCACGGCATGAAATCGCTTCCGGCTGACTATTTCGCCGTCTTTGGCATCAGCCCGCAATTGGCGTTGGATCTCCCGGAGCTCCAGCGCCAATTCTACGTTCTGAGCAAGCTCCACCACCCCGATCGCTTTGCCCGCGCCCCAGCTGAAGAACAGCGCTATGCCCTCGATTTCACAAGTCTTCTTAACGATGCTTGGAGGGTTTTCCGCGATCCCGTCGCGCGAGCCGAGTACTTCCTGAAACTGAAGGGATTCGAAACCTCCGACGCCCGCTCCAACACCGTTCCCGCCGAACTACTCGAAGAGGTGTTCGAACTCAACATGGCTCTCGAAGAGGCCCGCGACGGCGATTCCAGCGCAAAAAAGCAGGTAGCCGAGGCGCTCGACCACTTTCTATCCATGCGCCAAACCCTCGACAACGAACGCGACCAAATCTTCGCCGCCTACGACGGATCGCAACAGGAATCCCATCTCGACGCCCTGCGATCCCTGCTCAATCGTCGCCGCTACATCGACAATCTGGTGCGCGACGCCCAGCTAGCTTTATCCTAAATTTTCATGTCTGTTTTCCAAATTGATTTCGGCGATACACCCGATACCCCGCCCCGCGTCGTGGGCATCGACCTGGGAACCACTAACTCGCTCGTCGCCTTCCTCGATCTGACCGGCCCGCAGGTCATCCCAGGCTCGAACGGCTCTCCTATCGTCCCCAGCGTCGTTTACTTCCCCCCAACCGGCGATCCGGTCGTCGGAGCCGAAGCGCAGGAAGCCCTGCTCATTGACCCCGTCAACACCGTCTATTCCGCCAAACGCCTGATGGGCCGTGGCGCGGCCGACGTGGCCGGGGAACTCGCTCTCCTCCCCTTCACCATGGCCGAAGGCAGCGAATCGGTCATCCGCCTTGCCGTCGGCGGGCGCCAACTCACCCCGCCTGAAATCAGCGCCTACGTCCTCCGCCAACTCAAACAGAACGCCGAAGCGTTCCTGAACGAGACGATCACCCAGGCCGTCATCACCGTTCCCGCCTACTTCAATGACGCCCAACGCCAAGCCACGAAAGACGCCGGGCGCATCGCCGGGCTCGAAGTGCTCCGCTTGGTCAACGAACCCACCGCCGCGGCTCTCGCCTACGGCCTCGACAAGCGCCGCAACGGCACCATTGCCGTCTACGATTTTGGCGGTGGAACGTTCGACATCTCCATCCTGAAGCTCGAAGCCGGGCTCTTTGAGGTCCTCGCCACCAACGGCGACACCCATCTCGGCGGCGACGACATTGATGACCTCCTTCTCCGCATCGCCCTCGAAGACGTAGCCACCGAATGGGGCCGCGATTTCAGCGCCGATCACGAAGCCGTCCAGCGACTCCGTCGCGCCGTCATCAACGCGAAGCACGAACTCTCTACCCTTCCCGCCGCCACAATCACCCTGGACTATCAAGGCCGAGAGTACCGCCGTAGCCTTCCCCGCGAAGTCTTCGAAAAGCTCATCACCCCCATCATCGACCGCACCCTGGCTCCCTGCCGCTCGTGCATGGCCGACGCCGCGGTAACGCCCGAGCAGATCGACGAAGTCGTCCTCGTTGGCGGTTCCACCCGCATCCCTTTAGTCCGCCAAGCCGTCCGCGCCCTCTTCAAATCCGAGCCCCACACCGAACTCAATCCCGACGAAGTGGTCGCCCTCGGCGCCGCCGTTCAAGCTGGAATCCTCTCGGGCGAAGTGGAAGACCAACTGCTCCTCGACGTCACTCCCCTGTCGCTCGGGCTCGAGACCATGGGTGGAGTCGTCACCAAGCTCATCCTGCGGAACTCGACCATTCCCGCCTCGGCCACCGAGCAGTTCACCACCGCCGTTGACGGCCAACGCAACGTCCTCATTCACGTCTTGCAAGGCGAGCGTGAAATGGTCCGGGACTGCCGTTCGCTCGCCCGTTTCGACTTGAAAGACATCGATCCGGTCATGGCCGGCATGGCCCGCATCGAAGTCCGGTTCCTCATTGACGCCAACGGAATCCTCAACGTGAGCGCCAAAGACCTCCGCACCGGCAAGGAGCAATCGGTCGAAATCAAACCCAGCTACGGCCTCACCGACGAGCAGGTGGAAGCCATGATTCTCGAAAGCTTCGACAAAGCCGAGGCCGACTTCAACGAACGGCAGGTTCGCGAAGCCCGCGTCGAAGCCGACCGGATTCTCGCCGCCGTCGACAAGGCCAAGCAAAGCGACGCCTGGTTCGATCTCCCCGCCGAAGAACAGGCCTCCGTCGACCAAGCCATCAACGAACTCCACCTTTCCTACCACGGCGACGACCATGTGCTCATTCAGAGTAAGATGGAAGCGCTCGATCTCGCTTCGCGCGGACTTGCCGAAAACATGATGAACTCCGCCGTGCGCAACGTCCTTAAGGGGACCAAAATCGAATGAAGAAACTCAGTTGGCAAGATTATGACGATATCGGCCTCTCGTTGTTCGAGGCCCATCCCGACATTGACCCTCTCCACATTCGTTACACCGATCTCCACCAGTGGATCGTTGCCCTCCCGGACTTCGATGACGATCCTATGAAATCGAACGAAGGAAAGCTCGAGGCGATCCAGATGGCGTGGCTTGAAGAATGGAAGGATAATCAGGAGTAGATTTTTTAGGAAAGCGATGCCCCGTTTGCTGCTCTGTTTGCTGTTCTTTTGCGCGACACTCTGCTCGGCCACTGTTGAAGGCCGCTGGAATCTAGTGTCGCTGGAAGTCGAAAGCAAGGGCGAACAACTCGGCACCGTTCAGTTTGACGATAAGACGGTCAAGTTCACCCTCGCCGACGGCACGCGCCTAACGTTAACTTACACCGTTGCAAGCGGCTATCTCTCCGGCCAAGCCTCCGGTGGAGGCAAACGGACGATCATCATCCTCCGGGGTCGATTCGACGTCGCCCGCGATAGCCTCACCATGGCCCTCATTGTTCGAAATCTCGATAATGCGGCGGCGAATCGCTCCATTAAGGTGAACGCCGCCCGCGTTCAATAAGCGAAATAATAAGGAACGAATTAGCCGAGGCCGCGTATGCTGAAGATATGCGTTTTCTTATTACTGGATTGCTGCTCGCCGCCAGCGCCTTCGGCCAACTTTCCGTCTCCCAAAAACAGCAAGACTTTCTAAACCTTGCCGGACTATTTAACAAGCAGTACGGGCCCTACGAATGGAAGAAACAACTCTTCGGCTTCGACGCT
>JANODS010001138.1:0-5883 GCA_031412835.1 Acidobacteriota bacterium
GACCAGGAGTTGTACGACGCGATGTCGGTGCAGGCGGGTTGGTTGGGGATGGAGACGCCGGAGCAGACGACGATTGATACGGAAGCCAAAGATGGCGATACGCTGCGGTTTGGGGATTATCGGGTGCATGTTTTGCATACGCCGGGGCATACGCAGGGGAGCACGAGTTTGTATATTCCGGCGGAGAAGACGTTGATTGCGGGGGATACTTTGTTTCGGGATAGCATTGGGCGGACGGATCTGCCGGGGGGCGATGGGCGGAAGATTTTGACGAGCATTAAGACGAAGTTGTTGGTGCTGCCGGAGGATACGGAGGTGATTTGCGGGCATGGGCCGAATACGACGATTGGGCGGGAGGCGAAGAGGAATCCGCATTTGCGGGGGTTGTCGTGAGCGAGTTGCTGCGAGAGGCTTGGCTGACGGTGGAGCCGGGGGATTATGAAAAGCACATGGCCGGGATCGGGCAGGCTAAGGCAAACGCCGGGTTGATGGCGGCTTGGCTGGGGGCGCTTTCGGGGTCGGAGACCGTGCTCGTGGCCGGGGCGGGGACGGGGCAGATGTTCGACTTTCTGGGGGCGGAACAGGCTCGGCCGGAGGCGATGGTCTTCTCGGACTGGAATCCTCGGTTTCTGGAGGAGCTGCGGGGGCGGTTAGCGGCGACGGGGCGGGTGCCGGGGGAGACCGTGGTCGACAATATCGAGCAGACGGGGTTGGTGGGACCTTACGCCAATGTGGCGATCACTTTAGTGCTGGAACATGTCGAATGGCGGTTGGCGCTGCGGAGCCTTGTTACTTGGGGCGCGGTGCGGGTGCTGCTGGTGATTCAAGAGAATCCGGCAAACCTGGCTAGCGCGGTGACTCCGGGGCGGACCGTGCCCGGGACGATGAACGTGTTTCGGGAACGCGCGGCTCCGCATTTGATTCCGGTGGAGGAGTTGACAGCGGCGATGGCGGGGGTTGGGTTTCGGCGGGACCGGATCGAGACGGCGGTGGTGAGCGATGAGAAGAAGATGCTGGGGTGCTGGTTCGTTAGGGTTTCTTGATTTCTTGCATGGCGCTCTGGATAAGATCCTTGGCGCCGACCAGGCCGGCGAGCACCATCTGAATATCCATGGCGGGCTTGGCGGGGTTGCGGGCACTGGCGCAGTAAACGCCGTGTTGGCCGACGAGGACGAGGGCGTCGGTGAGGACATCGAGGGCGAGGGCGAGTTTGCCGCGGGCGGGGCCCATTTGAAATTCGAGGCGTTCGAGTTCTTCTTGTCTTTCGCGAAAAATGTCCATTCCTTTACTCTAGAGGGATGAGTGATCTTCCGTCCTGGCCCGTGTCGACCGATCGAGAACGAGAGTTGCTGGATCAAGTTTTGGCGAGTTCGCAGTGGGGCGGGTTCCATCCGATGATCGGGGAGTTTGAGCGGAAGTTTGCCGCGTATCAGCATTGCGCGCATGGGGTGGCGGCGGTGAATGGGACGGTGACGTTGGAGATGATGCTGGTGGCGGCGGGGATTGGGACGGGGGACGAGGTGATCGTGCCGGCGATTTCGTTTGTGTCGACGGCGTCGGCGGTGTCGCGGGTGGGGGCGACGCCGGTGTTTGTCGATATCGAACCGTTCAGCTTCAACATGGATCCGGAACAGGCTCGGCGGGCGGTGACGGCGAAGACGAAGGCAATTATGGCGGTCCACTTTGGGGGGCCTTTGGCGGATATGGATGCTCTGGTGGCTCTGGCGGCTGAGACGGGGGTGATGCTGCTGGAGGATGCGGCTCATGCTCATGGGGCGGAGTGGAAGGGGAAGCGGGCGGGATCGTTTGGGCTGGCGAGCAGCTTTTCGTTTCAAAACGGCAAGGTGATGACGGCGGGCGAGGGGGGGATCGTGTTGACGAACGATGCCGCGTTTGCGGAGCGGATGCGGGGGTTTATGAACCAGGGGCGGCGGCCGGGGTATTCGTTTTTTCATCATTTCGAGGTGGGGAACAACTACCGGATGTCGGCGTTGCATGCAGCGGTTTTGGTGGCGCAGTTGGAACGGCTTGATGAGCAGATTGAGCTGCGGATGCGGAACTGGCCGGTGTTCCAGGGGATTGCGGGGATCCACTGGCAGGAGGTTCCGGCGGCGGTGAATCGGAACCCTTGGTATCTGCTGTTGGGGCGGATTGACGCGGCTGAGTTTGGGGAGACGCGGGACGAGTTTTGCGCGCGACTGCAGGCAAGCGGGATTCCGGTGACTCCGTTCTATCCGCACACGTTGTACCAGAATCCGATGTATGTGGGCGGATTGCCGCATCGGGTGCTGCCGTGTCCGAACGCCGAGGCTTGTGTGCGGGATGCGTTTTGGTTGCCGTTCCGGTTGTTGATGGGCGATGGGGAGATGACGGCTCGCATTGCGGACGTGGTGCGAGGCCGTACACTACAGGGAGAATCCAAATGAAGACGAATTTGATTATGGCTGCGCTGGTGGCGTCGTTGGCGATGGGGGCCGATGGGGGCTTGATGACCAGCACCTTCTCGAAGAGCGAGTTTCCGTTGTCGGCGGATCCAAGCAAAGGGCAGTGGAAGAAGATTGCTCCGGCAGTGGCGGAGAATGACCATTGGGGTAAACCGGTCGCCCAGCATCGGACGGAGATCCGGTCTCGGTGGACCAAAGACCACATTTATTTTTTGTTCAGTTGCCCGTTTGAGGAGCTGCATTTGAATTCAGCTCCGGTGACGAATGCGGAGACGATGAAGCTTTGGGACCATGATGTCGCCGAGATCTTTATTGGGGCGGATTTTGAATCGATTTGGAAGTATCGGGAGTATCAGGTTTCGCCGCTGGGGGAATACATCGACTTGGACATCGACCGGAAGAAACCGCTGGCGAATGCGGGGGCCGATTGGAATTCCGGGTTTACGGTGAAGGCTCGTTTGGATCGGAACAAGAAGATTTGGTACGGGGAGTTTAAGATTCCGATTGCCTCCTTCGACGCTCGGCCGGCGAAGGTGGGGAATGAGATGCGGGTGAATCTGTTTCGGATCCAGGGTCCGGGGCCGAAGCGGAAGTATATTGTTTGGCAGAAGACGGGGGTTTTGAACAACCATGTGCCGGAAGCATTCGGGAAGATTAGGCTGGTAGGCGAGTGAATAGCGCACTTCGGATCTCTCACGTTGGCCTGCGCGGCATCGTGGGACGGGGGCTGACGGCGACCCATGTGATGGATTTCGCCGCGGCATTCGGGACGTTTCTCGAGCCGGGTCGACCGGTGGTTCTGGGGCGGGATCCGCGGCTGAGCGGGAACATGATTCGGGAAGGGGTGGTGGCGTCGCTGCTGGGTTGTGGGCACGACGTGATCGATCTGGGGGTGGTGTCGACGCCGGTGGTTCAGCACGCGATTCAGCGGTTGGATGCGGCGGGGGGGATTGCGATCAGCGCGTCGCACAATACGATTGATTGGAACGCGCTGCGCTTTTTTGGGCCGAGCGGGATCTACCTGAATACGGCCGAGGCGGGGGAGTTGCTGGACATCTACCACCTGCGGCGGTTCCGGTATGAGGTTTGGGACCGGTTGGGGAAGTTGACGGTGGTGGATACGGCGATTGATGCGTACCTGGACGAGATAGCGCGGGTGTTTGATTTGGAATCTCTGCGGCCATTGAAGGTGGTGGTGGACTGCTGCAACGGGACGAGCGCGCTGATTTTGCGCCGGATGAATGAGCGGTTTGGCTGCGGGTTCATTCTGATCAATGAACGAGTGGATGGGCGGACGGTGGCGCATACGCCGAATACGAGCGCGAGCATTGTGGAGTTGCAGTTGGGGCCGTTGATGAAGCCGTTGGGGGCGGACGCGGGGTTTCTGTTTGATATGGACGCGGACCGGGTGGCGCTGGCCGACGAGCAGGGGCGGGGGATCAGCGAGGAGTTGATTCTGCCGATGTTGGCGGACCATTTGCTGCCATTGAGCGCGGGGAAGTTGATCATCGCGAATTTGTCGAGCACAGCGCTATTGGAAGATGTGGCGGCGCGGCACGGGGGGCGGGTGTTGCGGGTGCCGGTGGGGCGGCAGGCGGCGATTGACGCGTTGTCGACTTATCGGCCGGAGCAGATTGCGTTGGCGGGGGAGGGTACGGGGGCGGTGATGATGCCGCAGTTCCGGTTTGTGTACGACGGGATTGCGAGCATGTTGGCGATTCTGACGATGATGCGGCAGCGGGGGCAGGCGGTGAGCGAGATTCTGGCGAGCTATCCGGCGCACTACATTTTGAAGGCCGAGATTCCGCTGACGAGTTCGAATATTCCGGCGCTGTTGATTGAGTTGCAGGGATTGTATCCGGATGGGCGGATGGACCGGAGCGACGGGCTGCGGATTTCGTGGCCGGACCGGTGGTTTCATGTGCGGGTGAGCCAGACGGAGCCGATTATTCGGGTGATTGCGGAGCAGCGCGGGGCGGAGCCACGGGAGCTGTTTGAGAGCTTGCTGGAGCGGGTAAGGAGCTTGAACTAATGGCGCGCGAACATTTGCTGAAGGTGGGGGTTTCGGGGGTGCGGGGGGTGATTGGCGGGTTTTTGACGCCGGCGCTGGGGGCGAGTTATGCGCAAGCGTTTGGGACGTATGTGGGGAAGGGCCGGGTGGTGATTGGGCGGGACACGCGGACGTCGGGGGAGATGCTGACCCATGCGGTGAACTGCGGTTTGTTGGCGGCGGGGTGCGAGGTGATTGATCTGGGCGTGATCCCGACGCCGACGATTCAGATTTATATTTCGCATACGCGGGCGCGGGGGGGGATTGCGTTGACGGCGTCGCATAATCCGCCGGAGTACAACGCGCTGAAGCTGTTCAATCGGGAGGGGCTGTTTTTCAACCACTACGAGCGGACGGAGTTGTTGGACCTGTTTCATCAGAGCGATTTTGCGCGGGCGGGGAATGAGGAGATGCGGGGGGTGCGACAGGATTTGACGACGGCACCGGCGCTGCATTTGGCGCGGGTGTTGAGTCGAGTGGACGCGGACGCGATTCGGCGGCGGCGGTTTCGGGTGGCTTTGGACGGGGTGAACGGGGCGGGGTCGGCGCTGTCCGTGCATTTTTTGGGGAGTGTTTTGCAGACGAAGTTGGAGGCGATTTCGGTGGACCCGACGAAGGTGTTTCCGCGGATTGCGGAGCCTCGGCCGGACACGTTGACGGAACTGGCGGAGCTGGTGAGGCGGAGCGGGTCGGACGTGGGGTTTGGGCAGGACCCGGACGGGGACCGGTTGGCGGTGTGCGATGAGACGGGGCAGGTGTTGGACAACGACGATGTGTTGGCGTTGGCGGTGCATCGGGCGTTGGCGTATACGCCGGGGGATGTGGTCGTGAATTTGACGACTTCGTCGGCGATCGACGATATCGCGACGGCGCATGGGCGGAAGGTGTATCGGACGCCGGTGGGGGAGGCGAACGTGGTGGAAATGATGCAGGCGGTGGGGGCGGCGATTGGCGGCGAAGGCTCGTCGGGGGGAATTATTTACCCGGCGGTGCATTTGTGTCGGGACAGTTATACGGCGATGGCGCTCGTGCTGGACTTGATGGCGGAGACGGGGAAGACGGTGTCCGAGTTGGTGGCCGATTTGCCGCGGTATACGCGGTTGAGCGGGAAGGTGCCGTTTGAACACGGGCGGTTGGGGACGCTGATGCAGAGTCTGGAGGAGGGCTTTCCGGATGCGGAGACGAATCGGATGGATGGGTTAAAGATGAGCTGGGCGGATCGGTGGCTGCATGTGCGGAGTTCGAACACGGAGCCGCTGTTGCGGTTGGCGGTGGAGGCGCGGACGGGGGAGGCGGCGCAAGCGTTGTTTGACGACGCTTGGCGGCGGTTGACGAGCTAGATCACTTGATGGTTTCGGGCTCGGGTTCGGGGTCGGGGACGTCGTAAAT
>JANODS010001139.1:0-4054 GCA_031412835.1 Acidobacteriota bacterium
CGCGGCGGGTGTCGCTGATTTCAGGGGCGAGGAGGTAACCGTGCTGGAATCCAATGACGCCGGGTTCGCCTTCGAGGTGGACGTGGACCCATCCATTTTTCGCAGGTTTCCTAAACGCTGGGCGGAGCCGCGCGTCTGTACTCGTAGGCTCGGAGAGCTTCGCTGCTGGCGGCACGCCGGCCCAGCAATAGGACAAGACTGCCGATGCTAGCAATACCTGGCTGATTCGCATGTGAGTCCTTTGGATTTCAGTATATTGGGAAATGACGATGCTACGACTATTTGCTTCACAATTTTTAATCTTTTCGGGCCTGATTCTTGCTCAACGGCTGTCGGCACCGGATCCGAAGATCGTGATTGATCCTGACAAACCGACTGAGTTAATAGCGACGGTGGATGGGCAACCGTTCACTCAGATGGACCTGCAACTGCTGTTGATCACGATGTCGAAGGCGCAGCAGGACGCGGTGCGGAGCAATCCAGTGGAGGCGTTGCGCATGTATGGGTGGCTGAAGAAGATGGCCAAGATGGCGGAGAAAATCGGCTTGGATAAGGAAAGCCCGTACGCGCAACGGATCGAGATGAACCGGTTGACGTTGTTGAGTGAAGCGATGATTCAGAGGCACGAGCAGGACGACATCTTGCCGCCAGAGACGTTGAAGGGCTATTACGAGCGGATGAAAGACCAGTTTTCGTCGGCCAACTTGAAGCTGATTTATCTGTCGTTTTCGAATGAGACGGAAGAGTTGCAGGCGAAGAAAAAGGGCGAAGAGGTTCATGCGAAGTTGAAGGCGGGGGCGGATTTTGTGGCTTTGGTGAAGGAGTATTCGAAAGATCAGACGTCAAAGGAAAAGGACGGGGATTATACGCCGGTGAAGCGGTCGGACGATATTCCGGAGAACGTGAAGACGACGATTTTTGGGTTGAAGCCGGGGGAGTTTAGCGCTCCGTTGCGGTTGCCGAACGGGTATTACGTTTTTAAGCTGATTTCGTTTACGAACAAGACGTATGAAGAGGTGAAGGAGACGCTGTACACGGATGTGAAGCAGCAGCGGAACCGGGAATGGCTGCAGCAGATGCGGACGGGGGTGGAGGTGAAGGTGGTGGTGCCCGCCAAGTGATACGATGAAAGCACTATCCGATGATCCAGACCGTCCCCGATATTCTGGCCCGCATCGTCGACGAAAAGCGGCGTGAATTGCGGGAAAATGCCGTCGATCCGCGGCTTGAGGAGATGGCTTTGGCTTCGCGGTCGGAGCGGCGGGATTTTCGCGCGGCGCTGACGGCGGGGTCGGCGGCGGTGATCGCGGAGATCAAGAAGGGCTCGCCTAGCAAGGGGGTCTTCACCGAGAACTTTGACCCGGCGGGGATCGCGGTTGAGTACGAGCGGGGCGGCGCGGCGGCGCTTTCGGTGTTGACGGATCGCTCGTTCTTTTTCGGTTCGTTTTCTGATTTGCAGGCGGCGCGGGGGGCGGTGGGAATGCCGGTGCTGCGGAAAGACTTCACGATCGTGGAGCAGCACGTACTGGAAGCGGCGGCTTATGGAGCGGATGCAATTTTGCTGATCGCGGCGATTCTGAGCGTCGCGGAGATGCGGCGTTTGCGGGAGTTGGCGGCGAGTTTTGGGCTGGCTTCGCTCGTGGAGGTGCACGACGGGGAGGAGCTTTCGCGGGCGCTGGATTCCGGGACGGAGATTTTGGGTGTGAACAATCGGGACTTGCATACGTTTCGGGTGTCGCTCGAGACTTCGCTGCGGTTGGCGGAACGGATTCCGGCGGGAGTTGTGCGGGTGAGCGAGAGTGGGATTCATGGGGCGGCGGACGTGAAGACGTTGCAGGGGGCGGGTTATCAGGCGTTTTTGGTGGGCGAGCATTTGATGCTGGCACCGGATCCGGCGGAGGCGCTGCGGGCGTTGCGGTCATGATGGTAAAAGTGTGCGGGATTACGAATCAGGCTGATGCGGATGCGGCCGCGGGGGCGGGGGCGATTGGGTTCAATTTCTATGGGCCAAGTCCGCGATACGTGACTCCAGGCGCGGCGGGAGAGATTGCGACGGCGGCGGGGGTTCTGCGGGTCGGGGTTTTTGTGAATGAGCCAAGGGCGGGGGAGATTGCGCGGGAGGCTCGACTGGACGTGGTGCAGTTGCACGGGGACGAGGGCGAGGGGCCGGACGGGTTTCGGCTTTGGAAGGCGTATCGGGTGATGGACGGGTTTTCAATAGAGAAACTGGCGTTTCAGGCCGAGGCGTTTTTGCTGGATGCGCCGAGCGAGTTGTATGGGGGGAGCGGGCAGACGTTTGACTGGACTCTGGCGAAGGGCACTGAGCGGAAGATTCTTTTGGCGGGGGGGTTGGGGCCGGACAACGTGCAAGAGGCGATCCGGGCGGCGCGGCCTTGGGGGGTTGACGCTTGTTCGCGCTTGGAGTTGCGGCCCGGAATTAAAGACCACGCGCGGGTGGCGCGGTTCATCGAATTGGCATTAACAGCATGATTACTACTTCAGAACCTGATAGCGGCGGACACTTCGGACCTTATGGCGGACGGTATGTCCCCGAAGTGCTGATGAATCCACTGGAAGAGCTCGAACAGGCCTATGCGGCGGCGCGGCAAGATCCGGAATTTCACGCCGAGTTGGCGGGGCTGCTGAAAGATTACGCGGGGCGGCCGACGCCGCTGTATTTCGCCAAACGGCTGAGCGAGACGTTGGGCGGGGCGAAGATTTACATCAAGCGCGAAGACCTGCTGCATACGGGGGCGCACAAGATTAACAACGCGCTGGGGCAGATCTTGCTGGCGCGGCGGATGGGCAAGAAGCGGATTATCGCCGAGACGGGGGCGGGTCAGCATGGGGTGGCGACGGCGACGGTTTGCGCGCTGTTCGGCATGAAATGCGTGATCTATATGGGCGAGGAGGACATGAGGCGGCAGCGGCTCAATGTATTCCGGATGCGGCTGCTGGGGGCTACCGTGACCGGGGTAACGTCGGGAAGCCGGACGCTGAAGGACGCGATCAGCGAGGCGATGCGGGACTGGGTGACGAACGTGGGGGATACGCATTATCTGTTGGGTTCGGCGCTGGGTTCGCATCCGTATCCGATGATGGTGCGGGACTTCCATAGCTGCATGGGGATTGAGGCACGGGCGCAGATTTTAGAGAAAGAGGGCCGTTTGCCGGACCAGGTGATTGCTTGTGTGGGCGGCGGGTCGAATGCGATCGGGATTTTCCATGCGTTTATTCCGGATGCAGGGGTGAAGTTGGTGGGAGTGGAGGCGGGGGGACGGTCCTTGGCACCGGGCGAGCATGCGGCGCGATTTGCCGGGGGAAGCCCGGGGGTATTGCAGGGCTGCTATAGCTATGTGCTGCAGAACGGCGATGGGCAGATTTCGCTGACGCATTCGGTGAGCGCGGGGCTGGACTACGCGATGATTGGGCCGGAGCATGCGAATTTGGCGGATCAGGGGCGAGCGGAGTATGTGCCGTGTTCGGACGCCGAAGCGCTGGATGCGGCGCAGGTTTTGGCGCGGACGGAGGGTTTGATTCCGGCGCTGGAGAGCGCGCATGGGGTCCACGAAGCGTTACGGCGGGCACCGGAAGCAAAGGGGCAGATTTTCATTGTGAATCTGTCGGGGCGTGGGGATAAAGACATCGATATCTATCGTGAAAATTTGAAAGAGCTGGATGAACCCGAGTCGAATTAGTCAACTATTTGCGCGTTGCCGCGCGGAAAACGAACCGGCGTTAATCGCCTACATCACGGCGGGGGACCCGTCGCTGGAGCGGACGGTTTCGCTTGTCGAGGCGATGGAACTGGGAGGAGCGGACCTGATCGAGCTCGGAGTTCCCTTCTCCGATCCGATTGCGGACGGGCCGGTGATCATGCGGGCGACCGAGCGGGCGCTGGCCAATGGCGCGAGCCTGGCCGGGGTGCTGGAGGTGGCGAGGCAGGTGAGGAAGCGGAGCCAGATTCCGATGCTGCTGTTTTCGTATCTGAATCCGTTGTTGAAATATGGTTTTGAGAAACTGGCGACGGACGCGGTGGCGGCGGGGATTGACG
>JANODS010001140.1:0-2332 GCA_031412835.1 Acidobacteriota bacterium
TTGGGCTTCGTCAGAGAGATAGAGTTCGTAGGCGTTGGTCGCATCGAGGACATTTTCAGAATATTTGGTGGAAACGTTGGCGAGTTCAATGTCGATCGCCTCGGAGCGCTTCTTGCCCGCTTCGTCGAGTTCGGCACCGGCGCGGCGGAATGCGTCCATCGTCTTCGTGAAATTGCGGCGATGGAGGCCTGTGAGCTGGGCCGCTTCGTCGGTGGTGGCGAAGGCTTTGAGGGCGGCCCAGAGACCGGGGTTGAGGGCGATGGAGGAGTAGAACGCGCTGGCTTCGGGTTGGATGGCGTTGAAGGCTTCGCGGAGTTCCTGGGTGGTGGCGACGGTTTCCAGATGCCGGACGACGTTCAGGGCGACGTCGAGCGGTTCGGTGCAGCGGTCGAGGGCGAGGAGGGTGTTGGCGTAAGTGCGCGGGGCGGGGGCGTCGATGACGGCTTGGATGGCGGCCTGAGCGTTCGCGATTAACTCGCGGATGCCGGGGACGACGTGGGGGGCTTCGATCTGGTCGAAGGGGATGGCGAAGGAGATGGAGAGAAGGGGATTCATCGGGTCCCTTTCAGGTTAGCGGAGAAAACCGGATTTGCCGCTGCCGGTGGAACTGAGGGCGTCGTTGCGGGGGTCGTCAAGAGCGAGGAGCCGGCGCAGTTCGGGGTTTAATTGAGCGATGGTTTCGGGGCGGAGCATACGCTTTTGATATTGCTGTTGGGGTTGATCGCCTCGGACGAAAAAGCCGTGGAGGGAGCGGCGGGGGCGGTCGGTGTGGTTGGCGGTGCCACCGTGCCAGCAGTGGGCGTTCATCATGATGACGTCGCCGGCTTGGCCGAGGATGATGGCTTCGTCCGGGTGGGAGGCGGGGGGAAGCTGGCCGGAGCGATGGGAGCCGGGGACGGCGCGGGTCGGGCCGTTGAGGGGCGTGAAGTTGTCGAGCATCCAGATGGAGTTGAAGACGGCGGAGCCTTTTTCGTCGGGGAGCAGGCCCATGTCGCAATGGAGCGGCTGGGCGGAGTCGGAATCAGGTTCGGCGGCGCGGTAGTTCAGACTGGAGAGCTTGAAGTCGGGGCCGAGGACGGCGGCGGCGGCGGCGAGCAAGGTGGGGTGAGAGATGACGCGGTGGAAGACTTCTCCTTTGTCGACCAGGTTGGCGAGGCGTTGGGAGTTGGCTTCCTTCCGAAATTCGGCTCCGGCGTTTTCGCCTTCGGCCGTCATGCGTTCGGCGACGGCGGCGCGAAGCTGTTCGAGCCAGGTGGGGTCGATCATTTGAGGGATGATCGTGTACCCTTGTTCCTGCAACTCCTGAAAATTTTTCGGGTTCACGCTGCGATTGTAACGCAATGAACTTTGACCGGATCCTGATTCGCGCGACGAACTGGGTGGGCGATGCTGTGATGTCAGTTCCCGCCCTCGAGCAGATTCGCGCCCGCTTCCCGAAGGCGCATATTGCGGTGCTGGCGCGACCGTGGGTGAGCGGGCTGTACGATAAGTCGTTGCTTGACGAGATTGTGCCGTATACGGCTGGAAAGGGTTGGGACGACCTGCGCGGCAAGTGGGAGCTGGCGGGGCGTTTGCGGAAGATGAACTTCGACGCCGCGATTCTGCTGCAGAACGCGTTTGAGGCCGCCGCAATCGTTTGGCTGGCACGGATTCCCGTGCGGATCGGGTATGCGCGGGACGGACGGGGTTGGCTGTTGACGGACCCGATCGTGGTGCCCAAGCCGGGCGAGATTGAAGACCATCAGCGGTACTACTATTTGGAGATGCTGCGGCGGGCGGGGCTGATTGAACACCTGCCGGAGGTGCCGGAGGTGCGGCTGCCGGGGATTCCGTTCCTGCGCAAAGAGGGCCGGAAGCGGCTGGAGGGGCTATGGATCGGCGTGTCCCCGGGTGCGGCCTACGGGACGGCGAAGCGCTGGTTGCCGGAGCGGTTTGCGGCTTCGGCGGTAGCGGTGGCGACGGCGTTGGGAGCCAAGGTGGCGGTATTTGGGTCGCCCGATGAGCGGGCGTTGTGTGAGACGGTGGTGGGGCAGGTGCGGGAGGCGGGGTTGACGGCGACGAACTTTGCGGGCGAGACGAGCCTAGCGGAGTTTGTGGAGATGGCGGCGGTGTGCCAGGCGTTTGTGACAAACGATTCCGGGGCGATGCACGTGGCGAGCGCGCTGGGGGTGCCGACGGTGGCGGTGTTCGGCCCGACGGACCACGTGGCGACAGGGCCGACGGGGCCGCTGGCGAAAATCATTCGAGAGCAGGTGGAGTGTAGCCCGTGTTTGCTGCGGGAGTGTCCGATTGATCACCGGTGTATGAAAGCGGTGACGGCGGAGCGGGTGGC
>JANODS010001141.1:0-7156 GCA_031412835.1 Acidobacteriota bacterium
ACGGCCTCCCCCGCCGCGCGAGTCGTCTCCGCCGGCCGCGTCGAACCCATCTCCGAAGAAGTCCGCATCGGCACCGAGCTCGACGGCAAACTCGCCTCCGTCCCCGTCGAAGAAGGCGACCACATCCGTCGTGGCCAAGTCATCGCAACGCTTTCGAACGGCGACTTCGCCGCCCGCGTAGCCCTTGCGGATTCCACCATTCACGAACGCGAAGCCGAACTCGAACGCCTTCGCAACGGGGCCCGCCCACAAGAACGAGCCGAAGCCGAAGCCAACGTCGCCGAAGCCAGCGCGCAGCTCGATCACGCGCGCCGCGAACTCGACCGCATGCGCGGCCTGCTTTCGAAAGGGGCCGTCTCCCGCTTGGAAACCGACGCCGCCGAACGCGAATTCAACGTCGCCCGCGCGCGCTTCACCGCTGTTCAGGAACGAACCAACCTCGTCAAAGACTCGACGCGCCCCGAGGAGATCCGCCGCGCCGAAGCCGAACTCAGCCGCGCCCGCGCCCAACGTCAGGAAGCTGAAGCCATGCTGGCCAAAACCATCCTGCGTTCGCCCATCGACGGCGTCGTCCTACGGAAACACCGCAAAACCGGCGAAAGCGTCTCAACGCAAAACGGCACGGCCATCCTCGTCCTCGGCGATGTTTCCAAACTCCGCGTCCGACTCGATATCGACGAAACCGACGTCGCCAAGATCCGCGTCGGCCAGCCAGTACGAATGAAGGCCACCGCCTACGGCGACAAAGTCTTCACCGGCAAAATCGCCCGCATCGGCCGCATCCTCGGCCGCAAAAATGTCCGCACGGACGAACCCACCGAACGCGTCGACACGAAAATTCTCGAAACCCTAGTCGACCTCGACCCCGGCTCCGAACTCCCCCTCGGTCTCCGCGTCGACGCCTTCATCAACCTTTAGGAAAGGACTACCATGAGAACCCTCGCCGTCCTGTCGCTATACGTGTGTCTCGCCCAAGCCGAAACCCTAACGCTCTCGCAAGCCCTCGACGAAGCCGCCGCCCAAAACCCCAACGTGCAGTTGGCCCGTCTCCGTGCCCTCGAAGCCCGCGCCCTCGCCGCCGCTCGCCAATCCGAATACCTGCCCCAAGTCAACGTCACCGTCGCCACGGCTTACCAGACCAACAACCTCCAAGGCATCGGCCTAGCCTTCCCCGGCTTGAGCAGCCGCCTCGGCCCCTACCGTACTTTCAACGCCCGTCCCGTGGTCTCCCAGACCATTCTCGATCTCAGCATCCTCAGCTCGATTCGAGCCAGTCGCCTGCGCGAGAAGGCCGCCGAGCAAGATATCGAATCGCTCCGGGAAGACACGCAAGCAGCCGTCGTCGGGGCGTATCTTCAAGTGTTCCAATCACAGTCTCGCCTAGCCGCCGCCCAAGCCCGGCTCCAATCCGCCGACGCCCTCCTGACTCAAACGACCGACCTCGAACAAGCCGGTAGAGCCAGCAAGCTCGATCTAGCCCGCCAACAGCAGCGCCGAGAAATCGAGCAGCTATCCGTCATAGCGGCGCAGCAGGAAACCGACGCATTACTCCCCCAGATTGCCGAGCTAATCGGCCGAGCGACGTCGACCGGCCTCGAACTAGCACCCCCAACTCCCGCCCCCTTCACCGGGTCCGCGGCTTCGATCATCGCCGCCGCCCAGACCACCCGCCCCGACCTAGCCGCCCTCCGAACCCGAGTCGCCGCCGCCGAGCAGGAGCTAGCCAAGGTCCATCGGGAGCGTCTTCCGAAGGTGACCGCCGTCGGCGACTACGGTCTGCTTGGAGCCGGACCTGATCGGTCCATCGGCACCTGGAACATGGGAGCGGCGGTGACGATTCCCTTGTGGACGAGCGGGCGATTGGAGAACGAAGCCAAAGCCGCCGCACACCGCGTGGCCCAAGCCAAACTCGAAATCGAGCGTCTCCAGCTAGCGGTGCAGCGCCAGGCGAGCCAGGCTTGGATCGACTACCAAGCCAGCCTGCAGGCAACTGCGACCGCGACCCGCTCCACCGCTGCCGCGAACCAGATTCTCGAACTAGCCCAACTCCGCTATCAAGCTGGACTGGCCACAACGATTGACACGGTGACCGCCCAAGCCAACGTAGCCGAAGCCGACGACGCCCTCATCCGGTCCCGTTACGCGACTCTCCTAGCCCAAGCCCGCCTAGCCGCCGCCTCCGGCGACGTCCGGTCGTTCTTACCTCGCTGACGTCTGGGGGCCTTACTCGACCGCTACCCGAGACCAGTCCTTCGGCGTGATCCAGCCTGGGTGAGGTTCGAGGCTATAGGACGCTTCGCCGGGAGGAGCCTGTTCGATCCACTTCTGCATCAGACCGCGGAGGCGGTTGGCTATTTCGGGGTTGCCGGCGATCACGTCCAGCTTCTCACCCGGGTCCTTCTCCACGTCAAACAACATCTGCTTCGGCGTTTCCACTGGTGAGGAACCGATTTGCACCAACTTCCATTCGCCATCGCGAACCGCGTGCTGCCGAGGGCCACGTTCGGGCTGAACACTAAAAAATATATTCTTTCGCTCGATCGGCGCTTTCTCCTGGCAAATCACGGGCCAACAGTTAATCCCATCGAGCGGCTGGCGAGTCTTGCAGGCGATTCCACTGGCCGCACTCAGAGTAGGGAGCACGTCCCAAACTGTCATTAGCTGCGTACAACTCCCCGGCTTCAGTCTACCCGGCCAGCGAACAAGACCGGGCACCCGGATGCCGCCTTCAAAAACGGTCGACTTGCCCATGCGGAGCGGCCCGTTATCGGCCCCGGCATTACGGGGCCCTCCGTTGTCACTCAGGAATAAAACAATCGTGTTTTCAGCCAAACCATCCTTCTCCAGACGCATCAAGACTCGTCCAATGCCACGATCCATCGACTCCACCATCGCAAGATAGGTCCTTCGCTTCGGATCCGTAACGTGGGCGTAGCCCGCCAATAGACCCTCTGGAGCCTGCAGCGGAGAGTGGGGAGCATTCCAAGGAATGTAGAGGAAGAATGGTCGCTGCCTGTCTCGCTCCGCGATCCAACGATCCGCTCCGGCCGCCAGCAAATCCGTGGAATATCCTTTTTCGCGGACCGATACCCCGTCGCGCTGCCAATCGATGCCGCCATCGCGATCATGGGTGGAGTAGTCGATGGCCCCGTTCAGGTGCCCGTAGAAGTAGTCGAAGCCCCGCGATGTCGGCAGGTGCGCTTTATTGGCGTGACCCAGATGCCACTTGCCAACGGCGGCGGTCTGGTACCCCGCTTGGCGAAAAACCTCGGCTATCGTCGTCTCGCCAGGGGGAAGACCATAGGTCGACCATGGACGCACCACCGTGTACCCGAGTCCCAACCGCACGGGATGGCGCCCCGTCATCAGTCCTGCCCGCGTCGGCGAACACAGCGGCATGGCGTATAACCGCTCCAGTCGAACGCCTTCCCGGCAGAGTTGATCAAGGTTCGGCGTCCGCCCCTCGCTCCCCTGGAAGCCGGTGTCTTTCCACCCAAGGTCGTCGGCAACGAAGACGACTACGTTAGGCGGCTTCTTTGCTTGTGCAACTGCCGCGGCCCCGGGGACAAGAGAGAGAAAAGTGCGTCGCTTCAAAGTATAAGGCCCTCAGAAGTTGATCTTCGCAGCAATCTGGCCCACCCGCGGTTGCAGGAGTGTGGACTGCACGCGCCCATAGACTCCGCTGCCCAGCGCTGTGTTGGGGAGGCCGAACGACGGTGTGTTCGTAATATTAAAGTACTCAAATCGCAACTGCAGTTGGACGTTTTCCTTCAGCCGGGTGTTCTTGATCAGAGACAGGTCCTGGTTAAAAAGCGCAGGCCCGCGCGCATCCGGGAGCGTCCGCCCCACATTGCCGAGGCTGAACGACGGCGGCTGAACGAATACCGTCGTATCGAACCATCGATTCAGCGCCTCGCCCCGGCTGCGGCTGGCGTCAATATTGGACGTCCGCCCCGTACTGTTGGGGCGGTTGCCGCCGCCGACGATGGTTGCGGTTACGGCCAAGGGGAAGCCGGTCCGGTGGCTGATGATGCCGTTAAACTGCCACCCGCCGATGATCCGGGCGCTGATGCCCCGAGCCCCGGGGAAAAACCGTTTGCCAGGTCCGAAGGGAAGCTCCATCACGAAACTCGCCACGAAGCTGCGCGAAACGTCCATCTCCGATAGGCTGCGCTCCGCCCGTAAGTTGTACCAGTTTTGGGTGTTGGCGGGATTGTTCACCGCGCCGCCATTGTTCGATACGGTATTGTTGGAATCGCTGATCAGCTTGCCGCCCGTGAAGGCCACCAAAACGCCAATTCCGCTGCTGAAGCGCTTATCGAGCTTCACCTGCACCGAGTGGTAGATGCTGTTCGCGATCGTCATATTGATGACATTCACGTTGCCATACTGGGGATAGGGCAGCAGCAACTGACGCCGCGTCACCGTCCGCTGGGCCAGCGTCCCGACGTTGATGGAGCCGAAGAACGGGTTCGGAACCTGCTGGTTGAGCGCCGTACCCAGCGACAGGTACTGCGGGTCAAGGTCGTTCATCTGCCGATTCTTGAAGGCCAGATGAACGCCGCGGCTACCGACATACGCGACATCGAGGAGGATCGAGCCGGGCAGTTCCCGCTGAACATCGAAGTTCCACTGATAGGTGACGGGCATGACCTGCGTCTTGTCCCACACGACCAGGGGTTGACCCAGAAAAGTGGAGGAGCCGAGCGAGTTGCGTACGGGCTGAACCAGGCCTTCGGGATATGGATTGCTCAGTGTCCGGAACGGGGTGAGACCACCATCGATCGAAGCGACGAATGGCGTGGAAGCGGCATACCCGGCGTTGGCGGCAAACGCGGTGGCGGTGTTCGATGTCTCCGCCGGGGCGAAGAAGAGCCCCCCGCCCCAACGAACTACCATTTTCGGCCGCGGCGACCAGGCAAAGCCCAACCGTGGTGCCAGGTTCAGCTTGTCCCAGTTCCAGACCGTGCGCGCTCCCGGGGAGGCGAATACCAGTCCCCCCTTCAGGTTGGGGAACTGGGCGTTTCTGACAGGCGAAGCCAGGTCGGCATCGAAGTAATTGATCGAGTTGTACCGCTCGGTGAACGGCGACTCCGTCTCGTAGCGAATTCCCGCATTCATCGTGAGAGTTCCACTCAGGCGGACGTCGCCTTGGACATACCCGGCGGAATAGAAGTTTTGCGCCGAG
This sequence comes from Acidobacteriota bacterium, assembly GCA_031412835.1. Taxonomy (GTDB): domain Bacteria; phylum Acidobacteriota; class Terriglobia; order Bryobacterales; family Bryobacteraceae. Next base: position 5,189 of record JANODS010001141.1, read on the forward strand.
ACGCCCGAGGCGATGGGCGCGTCACCGGAGGCGGCGTACCCGAGCAGCATGCTCGCGATGCCGTTGCCCGCGTTGTCGTAGAACTGCAGCGCGTTCGGGCCACGCGTGAACGCGCGGTTGAAGGCGAACGATCCGGCACCTCCGCCCAACAGAAAGAAATTGATGCGGCGGAGGCGGGTCTCGCCGCCCGCTTTCAGAGTTACCCGGTTCATGACTCTGGTCCAGGAGCCGATAAAGCTGTGCGTATCGTTGCCGCTGACAAAGTAACTCTGGCCGCCGAGGGCTCCGTACTGCTCTACCGAAATCGAAGGGAATACAGGGATCTGATACTGTTTGACCAGCGCGTCAGGATAGCCGAGGGTCCGCTGATCGAAGCCGTAGCTGCGCGTCTGACGGAACTGATACCAGCGCGCGAGTCCGTATTTGAAGTTGATGATGGAGCGCGGGCTCACCGTCACAGAGTGATCGAGTGAAACCGTTGTCTGCCGGAACGGCGTGGTGCCAACGGCACCGGGATCCGGGCTGGCAACGTTGCCGTAGGAATCGGGCTGCGTTAGTAACGTGCGGTTGTGCGCTAACCGCCCGAACACCCGGTACTTGTCACTGAAGGTGTGGTCGAGCCGTCCGCTGAACTGATTCTGGTCAATCGCCCGGCCCGCGTTGTTTACGTAGTTGTTGAACCCGGTAAACGGATCTCCTGGCGCGTTCGGCTGCGGATAATACTCCAGCAGTTTGCGCGCGATCGGCTCGATTCTGGCAGCGGGAAGGATGTTGCCCGGGAACGCCTGACGACCATTCGCCTGGGTGGTGAGCGGGTCATAAATCACCACCAGCCCGCCCGCCTGGTTCCGGGTCTGCGAGAAATCGCCGGTACGCTCCCGGGCGCTCGGAAGAGTAAAGCGCGCCACGTCGCCCTTTCGATAGCGGGTCGCCTGGTAGTCGCTAAAAAAGAACGTGCGGTTCTTACCGCTGTAGAGTTTCCCCAGGCTCACCGGACCGCCAATCGCCCCGCCGAACTGATTCATACGGAAAGGCGGAATGGCCCGGCCCGCTTGGTTGTTGAAAAATTCGTTGGCGTCAAAGGCACTGTTGCGGACGTATTCGTACACCGCTCCATGAATCTGGTTCGTGCCGGAGCGGGTCGAGACGTTCACCACACCACCGCCGAAGCGCCCCCATTCAGCAGACAGATTGCTGCTTTGCACTTTGAACTCCTGGGTGGCCTCAATGGACGGGATTGTGGTGATCGAATTGAACTGGCCGGCGGTGGAAGGGACGCCGTCGATGAGAATCTCGTTGCTCATCTGGCGGCCGCCGTTGATTGAGAACGTGGTGTCCTGGTTCGTGTTCACCGGGATGTCGCCGAACTGCCCGTTGGAGGCGGGCGAGGCCACCAATCCTGGCGTCAGTTGAACCAGCCGGAAGGCGCTCCTTCCGTTGAGCGGTATGCTTTGGATTTTGGCGCTATCGACAATCTGCCCGAGCGCCGAGGTGTCCGACTCCAACAGCGGCGCAGTGGCGGTCACCTGAATTTCCTGAGAAACAGAGCCAATGACGAGTTCCTGGTCCACGCGAAGGACCTGATCGACCAGCAGTCTAATTCCAGTGCGGCTGACTGGGCGGAAGCCGTTTTTGGTCATCGTAAGACGATACTCCCCGGGGGGAAGCAGCGGCACCACAACGGAGCCGGAATCGGTGGTGCGAGCTTCGCGAACGCCGCCGTTTTCAATGTTGGTAACTTTGACGACCACCCCGGGAACCGCGTGGCCAGAGGGGTCGGTAACTCGGGCGACAATCTGCGCTGTCGTGCCCTGCCCCCAGAGGCCGAACGCGCCTACGATTGCAATCACCGCCAATTTCCAAACAGTTCTCGTCATGGAGACCTCCTGACCGTTACCAGTAGGGCGCACAAGGGGGACTTGCGACAGGCTTCGTACATTTATTCACAAAACCACTACCCAAGCCCCG